>JAISCT010000017.1 GCA_031265355.1 Oscillospiraceae bacterium
GAAGGCGGCAAGCCGTATTTCCAGCGCAAGTCGTCATTCAGGCTGCCGTCGTTCCAGTCCGAAAGGTTAAACGGCGGATTGGCGAGGATAAAGTCCGCTTTCAGCGTCTTGTGCAGGTCGTTGTAGAACGTATCAGCGTTGTAAGCGCCGAGGTCGGCTTCAATCCCGCGAATGGCGAGGTTCATCAAAGCCATCTTGCGGGTGGTCGGGTTGGCGTCCTGCCCGAAGACGGATAGGTTGTTGATATTGCCGGAGTGATGCCCCACGAAATCGGCGGATTGTATGAACATACCACCGGAACCGCAGCACGGGTCATACACGCGCCCCTTGAACGGCTGAAGCACCTCGACGAGCGTCCGCACCACGCAAGATGGAGTATAGAACTCCCCGGCGCGCTTGCCTTCCTGCTCGGCAAACTTGGCAAGGCAGTATTCGTAGGCACGGCCGAGGATGTCCTTGCTGTCGCCATGCTCTATCATCTGAATGTTGGTAAAGAGGTCAACCACGTTTCCAAGGCGGCGTTTGTCCAACTCGTCGCGAGCGTAGTTTTTCGGCAGGATGTCCTTCAAGCGCTTGTTCTCTTTTTCAATCGCCCGCATCGCATCGTCGATGACTGTGCCGATTTCCTCTTTGTGCGCCGCTTCGGAGATGACGCTCCACCGCGCCGAAGGCGGCACGAAAAACACGTTCACCTCGGCGTAGGCGTCCTTGTCCTCCACGTCGTCGTTATCGGCGAGCAGTTCTTGGTATCGAGCCTCAAACTTGTCCGAAATGTACTTCAGGAAGATAAGCCCCAGCACAACGTGCTTATACTCTGCCGCGTCCATATTGCCGCGCAGAATGTCGGCCGCCGCCCAGATTTGCTGCTCGAAGCCTACCTCCGCTGTGTTGTTCCCACTGTTTACTGCCATATAATTTGCCTCCTTCTTGTTCATCGCCCGTGTTCTCTCGACCGTCTTTTGCAAATCCGATATATCAAGTTATGCGCTTGACGCCGTCAAAGCGCTCTATACCGCAGGCATCATCAATGACAAAAGCGGAGACAAATTCGATCCGAAAGGCAATTCGACCCGCGCCGAGGCGGCGGCAAAAGAGGACTGAGCATACTGTGGATACAGCGGATCCGGATTCGGGTTCGGCAAGTACTTTGATCAAGAGCCGCATCCTCATCACAAGGATGCGGCTCTTGGCCTACTGAATGAAGCACCCCGCAGCAGAGACTGCGGAGTATCACCCGTAAGTTACGGAGACTGTGCAGCAGAGCTGCAACGTCAGTTCCAAATTGGTCTTTGCAGATTCTTCTGCAAAAAATGCCTATCCAGAATGCCTATTCAGGAATGCTGCGAGTTGCTCTTTGCTCACGCCGGCGCTCAGTTTGGATTTTAGCGTTTCCTCTCTCATGCGATATGACGGCACGGCGGAAAAGCCATATGTATCCCAAGCAAGGCGATTGTTTTCCGATAGCATATTCTCATACTGGTTGCTGGAGAGAACTCTATATAGCTCATTGCTATCCAGCAATCCGTCTGCTATATCCATTATGACGCGAATATCTTCTATATCCGCGCGGTCTGTCAGCGCAGCATTGTACATCCTCTGGTGATATTTCTCCACATCCGCACCATGCTCCAATGCGAAGAACATTCCACGGGCACAGAGATCGCTGTGTCGTCCGTATTGTTCGGGGCGGGGGTGTGCCTCACACGGGCGCCATTCGATTGCAATGTCAGGAAATTGTGGCAGTAGTTCCACCAGATATTCATGCCCCTGCAAACAATACGGGCAGACGTAATCAAAAAATACTTCCAGCTTGGGCACAATTATTCACCTCTCCGATTGTATGATTTTGCTTTCTTATAGTCATATTGTATGATGCTTCCCGCTGATGGTTAAGGCTGTCCACTTTGCCTTAACCGCTTGCTAGGGTGAACCCTAATACCCCTCGGAAAACTCATGTTGAGTTTTCCGTTAAGCCCACTTCGCGGTCTGCTGTTATAACACAATGTCACCATCATCAAACGGGTCGCCGCATTCCGGGCAAAACTTTGGCGGTTGAGTTTTATCGTCAGGTTCCCATCCGCATTTGTCGCACCGATATTGCGGTAGGCCGGCGGGTTTGGCGTTGCCACACTCCATGCAGAACTTGCCCTTGTTCTCCGTACTGCAAGCGCAAATCCAGAAGTTGGTATCGACCGTTTCAGCTTCCACAGCTACCACTTCTTCGGCTATCATGCTCTCTGTCTCAATAACAATAGAGACTTCATATTCGGCGAACGCTTCCGGCGACATACGCGCCAAACTTGACAATTGTTTTTGTAGCCTGTGTGCCATTGGTTTGAATGTTGCAAGCGTAAGCCCTCCGGAGAGAACACCTCCGATTATGGGCACAGCTTTCGATACTCCTTTGGCAAAGGTCGCTTTAACCATCCTTTGACCCAGCATCGCCGCAATTTTTTTGACAATCGGATAATACCAAGTCTTGGTCAAGGCTTTAGCGGCAACCTTTTTGGCGACAGCCTTCATAGCGGTTTCGCCGAACAGTTTAGCGACGACTTTGTTGGCAACACCTACACCGGACATTACACCGATGAAGAGAATGAGCTGCGACTCCGTAGCGGCATCAAGCTCGGAGGATTCGGCAAACATCTCACTCCAACCGTATATGTACGCCAGTTCCTGTGCGACACGGATTACAAAGCCATAAAACTGCGCCAAGTCAGCCGGGATAGTCGCCGCCATAGCGAGCCCGCCGGGAATTCCAGCCGCCGTTGAAATGGCAGTCACTTTGGCGGTTTCCGCGTTGATCATAGCGTTCGCCAGACTATCCAATGCTGCAATCGGAACATCAGCGTGAAGCGTTCCCTCTGCGATAGCTGTTTGCAGTTGTTCCGGCGTGCATAGCTTGCCGAGATTTTTTGTCAAAAAGTCGGTACGGTCAATGCGGATAAGCGGAAGCTTCGCCGCACTCTCGACGAGCGAGGTGAATAAGATTTCTTGCGCCATAGCAACCTCCTGTTTGTGTAAGTTTCATCATCAGGCCATGCTCATAATGTGCGCCGGAATCCTCCCTCGCTCGCAATTACTTGACCGGTAATCCATTTCGCGTAGTCGCTGTGAAAAAAGAGAGCCAAGTCCGCAGCATCATCGGGCGTCCCTACCTGCCGGCAGGAAAGAGTTTTCTCGCAAACTCGTATTCTTCACCAAATGAATATGACGTACAAACGCCTTGAATCCACGCCAAAGTATTACTTCGGATGTTCGCCTGAATTACGCTAGGAAAAGCATAAATCCGAACGCCTCTCCGATGATTTTAATATCGGCAGGGTTCGGATTATACGCTGTTGGTGCGGTCGGCGGGACTTGAACCCGCACACCCTTGTCGAGTACTAGCACCTCAAGCTAGCGCGTATGCCATTCCGCCACGACCGCAAGAAGTCACATGCTTTATCAGTATAGCAACTGTTGCCACAGAAGTCAAGCGTACAGGCGGGATTTAAGCAATTTTTTCTTGGCGCCGGCGTCGTGACTGTGCATCGCCACAAATTGGTATCTTATTTCGATGCGCTTTGCGCACACTAGGGTCATGTGTTTGATCACGTGTACTGAATCCTGCATCTATCAGCAGGAGGGCGCCTGCCGTCTGGAACGGGCCGCCTCTGTGGGCCAGGCCGGCAGGGGCTGCGTCCACTTTGTCGGGCGCGCCAAACCGGCAAAACTGCCGCCGCGCGGGGGAGACGCCTAAACAACCCGGTTGCGCCCGCCTTGCTTCGCCTGATACAGGTTGTGGTCGACTCGCTTGATAAGCGTCTCCATGTCGTCGTCCGACTCCATGGCGGCCACGCCGGCGCTCACCGTGATGCGAATGGGCGCGCCCTCATAGACAAAGGAATGTTCCTCGACTTTCTCACGCACGCTCTCGACCATCTCACGGCAGTCCTCCAGGGGCGCTCCCGGCAGGCACAGCAGGAACTCTTCGCCGCCGTAACGCGCCACCCAGTCGGACTGCCGCTTGATATGCGCCTGAACCAGCTGCGCAAATTCGCGGAGGACATAGTCTCCGCAGAGGTGTCCATGGGTGTCATTGATGGACTTGAAAAGATCGATGTCAAACAGGGCTATCGAAAGCGGGCACGAAATGGCCTTGCTGGCGTTAATCGAGATGGGCAGATGTTCGTCGATGTATCGTTTGTTCAAAATCCCCGTGAGGCCATCCGTCTGTGAGAGGGTGTTGAGCTCGGAGATGATGAATTCCACATTTTTATTGATCGTGTCGTCGTAGTAGTCGACCGTCATGCTCTGGGTGATGTCTTTGATCATCTCCACAATGTAGCGCTTGCCGTCCATCAGCAACGGTACGGAGAGGACCAGCAAAATAATGCCCTTGTGATACTCCAGCTTCACCGCCGTCTCGCCCGTGTAGTACGCGCGAATGGATGTGCAGTTTTTGCAACGCTCATTACAGTCAAAAATATCCGTACAGCTGACGTGCGTGTTCACGAATCCGTCAGGCATGAGTTCCATGACCTCACACTTTTCCGCGTCCACAAGCCGGAGCAGATCAAACAGCTCACTGTAGGCGCCGCCGCGCATCAAAACATTTTCTATCTCGTTGCGATTGATCGCTTCCATCGACGGTCCCCCTCTCTCTATCAACCTGCACTCACTCGGCCCCGGGCCGCTTGCCGACCGCCGCGGACCGGAACTCCGCGCGCGAGGTACGCACCTCGGAGAGCGCCTCGGAGAGCGCCTCTTCCGTGCGTTTTAATGTGTTGTCCACATACTCGTTGGCCGCACGCCGCATCTCCTTGGCCTTGGTCTCGGCCACCAAAATGATATCGTTCGCCTTCTGCCGCGCAACCACCAGGACCTCTTCCTGGCTGACGAGCTGCCGCGCGCGTTCCTCCGCCTGCCGTTTGAGAGCCTCGGCCTCCCGCTTCGCGGCGCTGATGATGTCGTTGCGCCCCTCTACGATGGAACGCGCCTGCTTTAAGTCCGTGGGCAGAATAGCGTTGATCTCGTCCACCAAACCGAGCAGTTTGTCTTTGTCCAGAATACAGCGATCCGAGCCGAACGGCAGCGAGAAGGCGTTTTGCACCATCTCGTAGAGCATGCCGAGAAGCTCTTCCACTCCGCCTGCCATGGTTGATGTCCTCCTTTATCCTCTTCTCAGTTTGCACGCGACATCGCCGCAGATCTCGGGCGGGACAAAGTGTGAGATGTCGCCGCCGAGCGAGCCAATTTCCTTGACAATGCTGGAACTTAGATACTGGTGCGTCTCCCCGGTGGTCAGAAACACCGTGTCGAGATGTGGATTGAGCTTGCGGTTCAGCAGCGCCATCTGAAACTCCAATTCGAAGTCCGACACGGCGCGCAGCCCCTTGACCAACACCCGCGCACCACGGGCGGCGGCGTACTCGGCGAGGAGAATCGGCGAAGTGTCGATCTCCACATTGGGGAGAACCTGCGTCACACGGCGCAGCAGCGCCACCCGCTCCTCGGCGGAAAACAGTACGCTCTTGCGCGGATTCTGCATGACTGCCACGACCAGCCGCTCAAAGATGCCGGCCGCACGCACGATGATGTCGAGATGTCCATTGGTCACCGGGTCGAAACTGCCCGGATAGATCGCCAGACTCATAGCCGATCCTTTCTCAGCGCCGCGGCGCTGCGTTTTCTCCGTCAGACAAAGACGCCGCCGGGCATCTCTTTTTGGTAGAGCGTGACCGCTTTGGCACCGTACCGGTACGTACGCCCGCACCGGTACGGCACGGGCAGCGCCGGCGGTTCAAAGCTGCGGTCCGCCTCACAAATTATTATACCACCAGGGTTCACAATGTCAAATAGGACAATGGCATCCAGCGCCTTCGGCAGCAGGCGGGCATTGTAAGGCGGGTCGAGAAACACGATGTCGAAGGGTTCCGGGCGCGTGGACAGATAACCCAGTGCGTCTGCGGGGACAAGGACGGCGGCGGCGTGCAACCCCGTGTGCCGCAGGTTTTCTTGGGTGACAGTCAGCGAGGCGCGGCTGCTGTCCACAAACACTGCCGCGCGCGCGCCCCGGCTGAGCGCCTCAATACCAAGCTGGCCGCTGCCGGAAAAGAGATCCAGCACGCGGCGGCCCTCGATGTCGAACTGGATGACGCTGAAGATGGCCTCTTTCACCCGCTGCGACGTGGGGCGCACTGTGTCGCCCGGCACGGTACGCAGGTTCCGGCCGCGCGCGCGGCCCGTGATGACTCGCATGGCGTTCCTCCTGTGACGGTCTGCACCCCGGCGACGCGCCCGGCGGGGTCGCGTCACGCGTCGGGCACGTTCGGTATCTTCGGCATCTCCGGCGCGCCCAGCGCCTCCGGAGACGGGTGAAAACGTATATAGACGGCCTGCGCCACCGGTTTGGGCAGCACGGCCGCAAGTTCTTCCGGGCTCGCCGCCCGGATATGCCGGATCAGCTTGAAATGGCGCAGCAACGCAGCCCGGCGCGCCGGTCCCAGGCCCGGGATACTGTCGAGCCCGGAGCGGATTGACTGCTTGCCGCGGCGCACGTGGTGGTAAGTGACGGCAAAGCGGTGTGTCTCCTCCTGGATACGCCCGATGAGCGAAAACAGCGCTGGGATCGCTTGGATCCCCACTTCCCGTCCCTCCGGCGAAATCAGCGCCCGGGTGCGGTGCCGGTCGTCTTTGACCATACCGTAAACCGGGATGTCCAATCCGCACGCCGCAAGGACGGACAACGCCACCGCCGCGTGCGCCTGTCCCCCGTCGATGAGGAGCAAATCGGGCGCCTCCGCAAAGCCTTTGTCTCCCGCCTTCAGGCGGGCAAACCGGCGGATCAGCATCTCGCGCATGGCGTCATAATCGTCCGACGCGCCGCTCGCCCGGATCAAAAAACGGCGGTAGTCTTTTTTGCGCGGCGCCGTATCGGTGAAGACCACCATGGCGCCCACCGTGTCTCGTCCGCCGGTATGCGAGATGTCGTAGGCCTCCAGACGGCGAGGCTGGTAGGCAAGACCGAGCATGCGCTGCAGGGCCGTCGTGAGCGCACTGACGCGCTCCTCGGCAGTCGTCAGCCGGACGGCCTCCTCACGGGCGTTGTTCTCCGCCATCTCGACAAGCCGGCGCTTCTCACCCCGCTTCGGCACGACGAGTTCCACCCGATACCCGGCCAAACCGCCCAGCCACGCGGCGACGGCCTCGCCGTCCTCCAGCGTGCAGGGCAGCAGAATCTGGCGAGGAAAGGCGCGGCGCGGCAGATAAAACTGTTTGACAAACGAGGAAACGGTGTCGCATGCCTCCCCGGAGAGTTCCTGCCCCACGACGGTCACATCGCGGTCGAAGAGCGCCCCGTCGATGAAGTGCAATACGGCCAGGCAGGTCTTGGCCTCGGTGGCGCAGACGCCGATCACATCGGTGTCCGCCATACTGCCCGAGACGACTTTCTGACGGGCGCCTAGGCGGACAATCCCATTCAGTCGGTCGCGGAGCTGGGCCGCCTTTTCAAAGAGCAACGCCTCGGCGGCGCGCTCCATCTCCGCGCGCAGTTCGTCCGCCACGGCGAGATACTTTCCCTCCAACACGGAGACGGCCTGCCTCACGGCAGCCCGCATCTCCTCCGGAGCGACGCCGCCCCGGCAGGGGGCGAGACAGCAGCCCATGTGGTACTGCAGGCACGGCCTCTCGCGGCCGATGTCCCGCGGGAACTGCCGTCGACAGACAGGCAACCGAAACACGCCGCACACCGCTTCGACGACGCGCTGCGTGGTCTGCCGGCCGCCGTAGGGCCCGAAATAGCGCGCGCCGTCGTTCTTCCACTTGTTCGCCAAGGTGAAACGCGGGTACGTCTCCTGCGCCGACAGACGAATGAACGGATACCCCTTGTCGTCTTTCAGCAGGATGTTGTACCGGGGCTGGTGGCGCTTGATCAGGGAGCATTCGAGCACCAGCGCCTCAAATTCACTGTCCGCCACAATGGTGTCGAAGTCGTCCACCTGCGACACCATGGCGGCCGTCTTGGCACTGTGAGCCGCCGAGTCCTGAAAATATTGGCTGACGCGGTGTTTCAGCATCTTGGCCTTGCCGATGTAAAGGATCTCGGCACTCGCGTTCATCATGATGTAGACGCCGGGGCAAAGCGGCAGCGAAAGCGCCTTTTGTTTTAGGCTTTGGAGTTTGGTCATGGGGCGTCCCTCCCGCCGCATAACAAAAAGCGCCGCCGGGCGGCGGTGCTCTGTGTCGTTTTGGCGCTACACCTCTGCGAAATTGGAGGAAATGAGTTCCTCCAGCGCGTCCACCGCGTCCTCTTCATCGGCGCCGTCGGCCATGATGTTGATCTGCGTCCCCCGAATGATACCCAAGGACAACACACCAAGCAAACTCTTGGCGTTGACGCGGCGCTCCTCTTTTTCCACCCAGATGCTGCTTTTGTACTCATTGGCCTTCTGTATAAAAAAAGTAGCGGGCCGGGCGTGCAGCCCCACCTGATTGTTGACCGTCACTTCACGGGAAACCATCGTACCATCTCCCTCACTGGCGTGATCCGTCTTTTTACGATATTACTTATACTTACTATACCAATCGCAACGGGATAAGTCAACTATTTTTTGAGAGCACACGGATACAGATGCGCATTTAGGCGTCGGAGCCCTATTCATTTCAGTTCGACAATCGTCACGCCCTGCTCCCCCTCCCCATAACGACCCGGCCGGAAAGCGGCCACCTGACGGCAACCGCGCAATGCCGTCTGGACAGCTTTGCGCAGTACCCCGGTGCCTTTTCCGTGGATGATGGTCACGGTGTGCAACCCAGCCAGCACCGCCTGATCGAGAAAGCGGTCCAGCTCCAGCAACGCCTCGTCGGCCGCCTGCCCCCGCAGATCCAGTTCTCGCGCGGCGGCCTCCAGTCTAGGGCCGACGGGCGAAGATGCACCCGGCGCGATCGGCGCCGGACGCCGGTCTCGGTCCGTCTCCCACGTGACTTTGGGCGCGTCCACGAGACGTACTTCGTCCTCTCGGACTGTCACTTTCAAAAGGCCGGCCTGCAACGTGAGCATCTGCCCCTGCCGGGCCAGTACGACAGCCCGCGTGCCCACCTTCGGCAGTTCCACCGTGTCTCCCGGCACGACGGGGCGCGCGGGCTTCTCCGCCGCCGGCGCCTCGTCCGGCCGGCCATCGGAGACCGCCTCGTCCGCCTCGCGCAGGCGGCGGCGGAGCGCGGCGCGCGCATCATTGTACTCCTGCGCCTGCATGGCTCCGTCGGCGCGCGTCTTCAGCTCCTTGGCCTCCCGCAGCACCTCGTCGGCCGCCAAACGCGCCTGCTCTATGATGAGACGCGCCTCCGCGCGGGCGCGGTCCGCCGTCTTCTCTTGTGTGCGCTCCGCGAGAGCGCGGGCCTCCCGGCTCCGACGCAGGTGTTCCTCCGCCGCCAGGCGGTCTGCGTCCGCCTGCTGTCTGGCGTGCTCCATGGCCTGGCGCTCGGCCTCAAGCTTGGCCAGCACCTCTTCGAAGGAGGCGTCCTTCGCCCCCACCTGCGCGCCGGCGCGCGCGATGATCTCCTCGGGCAGGCCGAGCCGGCGGGAGATGGCGAAGGCATTGGAGCGCCCGGGTACGCCAATGAGCAGCCGGTAGGTCGGCCGCAGCGTCTCCACATCGAATTCGCAGGAGGCGTTTTCCACTCCCTTCGTGCTCAGCGCGAACGCCTTCAGTTCGGCGTAGTGCGTCGTGGCGGCCACGCGCGCGCCGAGCATGCGGGCGTGCTGAATGATCGCCACGGCCAGCGCCGCGCCTTCCACCGGGTCCGTACCCGCGCCGAGTTCATCGAACAGCACCAGCGTAGACGGACCGGCCCGGTCCAGAATCGACACGATGTTCGTCATGTGCGACGAAAACGTCGAGAGCGACTGCTCGATGCTCTGCTCGTCACCGATGTCGGCCAGCACCGCATCGAAACGCGACAGCACGCTGCCCTCCAGTGCCGGGACATGCAGCCCACAGGCGGCCATGAGCGTGAAAAGACCTAGAGTCTTGAGCGTCACCGTCTTGCCACCGGTGTTCGGACCCGTGATGATCAACGTGTCGAAAGTCTGCCCCAGCCGCACCGAGACGGGTACCACCTGCCCGCGGGCGATAAGCGGGTGTCTCGCTTCGCATAGCGAGATCTCACCCGTCTCGTTCAGCGCCGGCCTGACAGCATCCATCTGCAGCGAGAGCTTGCCCTTCGCGAAGATCAGGTCCAGCGCCACCAGTGCGTCATAATCGTTCTCCATGTCGTCGGCGTGTTCCGCCGCCTGTGCCGAGAGCTCCGCCAAAATACGCTCGATCTCGGCCTTCTCCTTGGCGGCCAGTTCCCGGAGCTCGTTGCTCATCTGCACGACGGGCAGCGGCTCGATGAAGAAGGTGGCGCCGGATGCCGACACGTCGTGGACAAGCCCCGGCACTTCCCCGCGGGACTCGCTCTTTACCGGGATGACATAGCGATCCGACCGGATTGTGATGATGGGCTCCTGCAGATGCCGCGCGTACAAAGAGGAAGAGATGATGCGCTGCAGCGTCTCCCGCGCACGCGCGCTCACCGCGCGCATGTGACGGCGGATGTCGGAGAGCGCGGGAGACGCAATATCGGCGATCTCCTCCTCGCTCAGAATCACCGTCGTGATGCGCTCTTCCAGATACTTGTTCGCCTTCAGAACAGCAAACAGGTGGTCGATGTCTGTCTTCACATGCCCATCTTGGCTGCCGTAGTCTTTCACGGTGCGCGCCGTGTGCAGCAGGGAGGCGATGTCCAACAGCTCCCGGGGTGTCAATACGCCCCCCAACCCCGCCCGGCGCAGGGAGAGACCCACCGCACGGACGCCGGAAAAGACAGGGCTGCCACGCAGCCCGATGAGGGTGTGCGCGGCGTCGGTCTCCCGCTGGCGGCGCTCGGCCTCCCAGAGGCTGTCCGCCGGCCTGAGCGCATGGGCCGCCTCGCGGGCCGCCTCGCAGACGGCCTCTCCGGCAAGCAGCGCCAGCACGGCCGGCAGTTCTAGTGTTTTGTAAGATTTTTCCACCAAAGCGTCCGCCATCGTCTGTCCTTTCGGTTTGGCGCCTGAACGGGCGCCTATTTACCATTGTTTTGTAATTTTTTGTAAAAGTGCAACGTGTGAAACCCGCGTTCGAGTTGGGCGAGCACGAAAGCCTCTGCGGCGGCCGAGAGAGCGGCCAGCGCGTCGGCGGACAAGGCAAAAGCAAACAACCGCTTGGCGTCGCCGTGCACAATGTGCCGCAGGGCCTGCCAGGCGTCCGTGCCGAGGGGCAGCGACAGCCCTCCCTCCAGCCCGGCACGGCAGGCGGCACAATGCACGCTCCCCTGGCTCAAGTGGAGGCAAGGTTCCGCAGGGGGCGCACGCCCGCAGACGGGGCACGCCTCTACCGCCGGCTGAAAACCGCAGACCGACATCATTCGAAACTCTGTCGCCGGTTTGATAAGCGCCGGCGGCTTTTTGAAATGAGCCAGCGCATGACAGGCGTTGAGGATCAGGTTTAGCAGCGCCGGGTCCGCCACTTCCCCGGCAAGCGTCTCGCAGAGTTCCGCCAGATACGCGGCCAAAGACAGCCGCTCGATGTCCGCGCGCAACGCATGGAACGAGTCGATGATCTCGGCATCGTCGAGCGTACAGCGCCCCCTGTGTTCAAAGAGCGTCATATGCGCGTAGACAAAGGGTTGCGCAGCCGCCATCAACGGGCCGCCGCTGCGGCGCGCGCCGCGCGCCGCCACCGTGCGCTTGCCCTCCGCGCGGGTGAGTACAGTGAGGATCTTGTCGCTTTCCCGGTAGAGCGCTTCACGCAGTACGAATCCCTCCGTCTGCCAGTGCATCCCTCACATCCCCCGGTCTCGGATCCCGGCGCCCCGTGTGTCGTTCATCGCGCTACAGATCGAAACCGAGGTCCCGGATCTGACTCGGTTTGTCGCGCCAATCGGTCTTGACCTTGACCCAGGACTGGAAGTGGACAGACCCGCCGTACATCTCCTCCAACTCGGCCCGCGCCTCCTGTCCCACTTGTTTCAGCATCGCGCCGCGCCGGCCGATCAAAATGCCCTTGTGCGACTCGCGCTCGCAGATGATCGTCACACCGACGTCCACAAGGCCGTTTTCCCGTTCGCGGAGCGTATCCGTCACGACGGCCACCCCATGGGGCACCTCCTGCTCGAGGTGGTTGAGCAACTTTTCCCGCACGATCTCCGCGATCAGCATCCGATCCGGCTGGTCAGTGACCTGCCCCTCCGGGTAGAGCGCCGGCCCCTCCGGGAGCAGCGGCGCCAGCTCGTCAAAAAGAAACGCCACGCCGTCCCCGGCGCGCGCGGAGAGCGGGATGACGGCAACCCAGGGCAGGGCCGATCGATAGACCTCGATGACGGCCAGCAGCGCATCCTTCTTCACGGTGTCGATCTTGTTGATGACCAGCACGGCGGGCGGTGCCTCCCCGGCGCGTGCGCGGACGATCTGCTCGATAAGCAGCGTCTCCGGCGTGCCGATGCGGGCCACCGGCTCCACCATGAGAACGACGACGTCTACGCCAAGAGCCGTCTCCCGGACAAGCCGCACCATGTGTTCCCCCAAACGGTTGCGCGGCCTGTGAAAACCGGGGGTATCTAAAAAGACGAATTGGCACGCCTCGCGCACTGCTACCGCCGTGATGCGGTGCCGGGTGGTCTGCGGCTTGTCGGTGACAATGGCAACCTTTTCCCCCGCCAGACGGTTGAGCAGCGTCGACTTGCCCACATTGGGCCGCCCTACCAGCGCAATGAGGCCGGATTTTTGTATCTCCATCACATATCCTCTCGCAGAAGTTTGGGTTTGACGGGGCATAAACTTTATTTGCGAAACAGCCGCCGCCCCGCGATGAACATCGCGGCCAGCAGCAACGGCGCGCCCAGCGCCACCCATCCGTAGATGTCGGCGCTGAACGCGGCCCAGATCCGCGCCAGTACGGGCCGGCGCAAAAAGACGGCCAGCCCCACGGCTACGGAACACAGGGCAGTCACCAACACGCCGCCGGCGGCCATGTCTTTGCAGTCGCGGATTTTATCGTCCCACACACTTGACACACGGTTCGCGAGCTGTTCCAACGCACAGTTGCTCATCTCGGCGCCAAGCGTCGCGGCAAAGCAAACGAAACAGACCACCCAGGCCCATGTTTCCAGCCGGCCAAGCAAACCGAACAGCAACACAAAGAGTGCCGCTGAAAAATGGATGCGCAGGGTGATATTGGTGCTAAGGGCACGGGCGATGCCGTGAAACGCGTCGGAAAACCGACGGATCACGGTGTGACCCCGCGCGTAAGGCCGAGGGAGATGAGCACCGCTTCGGCGTGCTCCCGCATCGTATGCTCCTCCTTGGGGCCGCCCTCATGGTCATACCCCAGCAAGTGAAGGGTGGCATGCACGATCAGAAACGCCACTTCTCTGTCAAAGGTGTGGCCGTACTCCTCGGCCTGGGCCCGCGCCGCCGGGAGCGACAGCGCGATGTCCCCCAAGGGCAGCCGGCCGGTATCCGGGTCCACGGGCAGATCGGTCGCCTCCGGCATCTCCCCCGGTGTGAGTGTAAGCAGCGGAAAGGACAGCACGTCGGTCGGCACATCTTTGCCACGGTGCTCCCGGTTGAGCGCGCGAATGCCCTCCTCATCCATATAAAGGACATTGACTTCACAGAGGACAGGGACCTTTTCCATGGTCAGCGTAGCGCGCACACAGCGTTTGACAAGCGACGTCAACGACCGCCCGCCCGTGTGAGGCCGCTCGGCGCGTACCCATACGGCATGGTTCATCGTTTCATTCTCCTCTTCTTTATGGTCAAGCTTTCCAGCTTGTTTTCGTAGGCCTCGTAGGCCTTGATGATGCGCTGCACCAGCACGTGGCGCACAACATCCCGGGCGCTCAGCTCGCAGATGGCGATGTCCTCCACGCCCCGCAAGATGCGAAGAGCCTCTTTGAGCCCAGATACTTTCTCCCGCGGCAGATCAATCTGCGTCACATCCCCGGTGATAACCACGCGGGAATTGAAACCGATCCGGGTGAGGAACATCTTCATCTGCTCGCGCGACGTGTTTTGCGCCTCGTCCAGAATGATGAAGGAATCGTCCAGCGTGCGCCCGCGCATGTAGGCGAGCGGCGCCACTTCGATGTTACCGCGCTCCAGATATTTCTGGTAGGTTTCGCTGCCCAGCATGTCGAAGAGCGCGTCGTAGAGGGGACGGAGATAGGGATCCACTTTGTTTTGCAGGTCCCCAGGCAGAAAGCCCAGTTTCTCACCGGCTTCCACGGCGGGCCGGGTAAGGATGATGCGGTTGACCTCCTTCTGCCGGAAGGCTGTCACCGCCATGGCCACAGCCAGGTACGTCTTGCCCGTACCGGCCGGCCCTACGGAGAGCGTCACCGTGCTTTTAGCTATGGCGTCCACATACTTCTTCTGGCCTATCGTCTTGGCCTTGACCGGTTTGCCCTTGGCCGTCACACAGACAACATCGCGGGCCAGCGCGGAGATCTTGTCTCCAATCCGATCCTCCCCGCCGTCGTCCACCAGTCCCAGCACATAGCGCACATTTTGCGCGGTCACCGCCTCGCCGTGGGCAGAGAGCGACAGGAGCCCCTCGATGACCTTGACCGCCTTGATAACCTGTTCGTCCTCACCGCTCACCTTGAGTTCCGTGTCTCGATTGACGACGCGCACGCCCAGCGTCTGCTCAACGATTCTCATATTTTCATCGAAAGAACCGAAGAGATTGATGAGGTGTTCCAGCCTGTCGACATGAATCGTTTGTTCGATCATCACTTGTCCCTTCCACGGCGGCCGGCCCGCGCTACCCCAGCGGAACCTGTACGGCCACCTGTTCCTCGCACTCGGCCAGCAGACGCACCGTGAGTGCCGTCGCACTCTCCGTTTCGGCAAAACCCGCTTTGAGGACGACGCCCTCCCCGCCGAGCGCCGCCGCCAACCTCCGCTTCAGCGCCTCCCGCAGCAGGGCTGCCGCCACCGCCCCGTCGCGGGGAACTGTCCGCGTCGTATACTCGCGGGCGGTCTCCGTGACGAGAGAAACCGGCAGCGCTCCTCCAAAGGGAAGCTTCAGCGTGCTGGTTTTAATTACTTTATCACATTTCTCAAAGAATTTGAAGCCCAAAACAGAAATTTTTGTGCGATAACCGGCGATAACCAACGTACGTTGTTTTGAGACTCGGCCCGTATACTGTTTTTCCGCCGTTTGCAGCGGCGTCACGGCCGTCATATCGCGCCAGACGCGAGCAAACACGCGGGCCCGCGCATGCAAAAAACGGACGCCCACCTGCCGGGAATCGACGACTCCGCTGACGAGGAGCTGGCCGCGCGTCACCGTCTGCCCCGGCGCCACCTGAGGCGTCCCCGCCAGCGTCTCCACGCGCGTGACGACGCCGTCGCAGGCGGCCACGACATTGCAAGGGACGTCGAGCGCTCGGATCTCGGGTTTCGGCGCGCGTTCGCGCACCTCGACGACGGCGCGGCTGCCGCGAATGTTGACCGTCAGCCACGACAGCTCGCCAATGCGCAGCAGCATCTCATTTTTCACAGTCTCGATGTCGACAGAGGGGCCGTAGACCCCGGGTTTGACCCCCAGCTCGGCCAAATGATGCAAGATCGCGTCCGCCCCGACCGTCCGGTTGCCCCGGACCTCAAACTCCCAGACAAAGCGTGACAAAAAGAGGAGCGCCGCGACGCCGGCCAGCGCGCCGGCGAGCAGCACGGAGCGCTTTTTGAGCCGCCGCCACAACACCGGTGCGCCCCGGCGCCCCAGAAGCGTCAGAGTACACAGCGCTTGCCCGGCGCACGCCTGCGCACGCCGGTAACCGGAGAGATGCATGCGGGCGCGGAGCCGGACGTCGTCCTGCCGTCTCAAATCCCAAAACGCGACGCCCTGCTGCGAGCAGAGATTGAAGAATCGCTCCGGAAATGTCCCCTCGATCTCCACCTCCACCTGTCCGCGCAGGTAATTGACGATGTCCATCACACGCGTTCCCTCCCCCCAGCAGCCATCAAGTGTCAAATGAACTTTTAACGCCCTGTTAAAAGACAAATTCCACGCTGCGGATGACGCCGTCCAGGGCCAGTTCGACGGCGTTCATGGCGCGCAGCTCCAACTGCTGCCCCCGCACGCGGACGACAACCTGCCCGCCATTTATGTCGATGGCCTCCCCGCCATACGCCAAAATGCCCCTGTGGTTTTCCATCAGCAGCCGGCGGCAGCCCAGGATCTCCACGCGCGGCAACCCGGCTACGACGTCGACCGGCAGGTCTAGGAGATTGGCGGTCCGCTCCCACAGTTTCTGTTTCGGCGCGCGCGCCTCCGGGCCGCTCGGCATAGCTTCCCCTCCCGTTTCCCGCGTTTTCGCCCGCCGTAGCGGGCCCTCTCCCCTATTTCTATGCCCCCGCCGAAAACATCATGCGCCGCCCGGCCGCATAGGTTAAGACAGGGGGCGGCCCGCCGCCCATGGAGATCCTTTGAGAGGGGGATGGGATGATACGCCGGCATCTGCGAGAGATGATCACAGGCGTCTGTCTGCTGTGCGCTCTGGTTGGGTTTCTTTCCTTTCCAACCCAGGCCGCCGACGGCGCGCGGGAGGGGCTGACACTGTGTCTGGATGTCATCGTGCCGTCCCTGTTTCCGTTTTTTGTGCTCTCGGCCCTGCTCATCGAGCTGGGCCTGGCCGACTGTCTGGGGCGCGCGCTGGAGCGGGTCATGCGTCCTGTGTTCAATCTGCCGGGGGTCTGCGGCGCGGCCGTGGCGCTGGGTTTTTTAGGCGGCTATCCGGTGGGCGCGCGCACTGCCATGGCCCTGTATGAGAGGGGGCTGTGCAGCCGGCCGGAGACAGAGCGACTGCTGAGCTTTTGCAACAACTCCGGGCCGGCTTTCATCTTTGGGGCCGTGGGAGCCGGTCTCTTTACGAGCGGCCGCGCCGGGCTTCTGCTCTATCTGGCCCACGCGCTGGCCTCGCTGACCGTCGGCGTCCTGTTTCGTTTTTATCGGCGCGACGCCACGGCGACCGCGCGCGCTGCACATCGGCCCGCCGCGCCATGCGCGCGTTTGCCGCTGGCCTTTGTGCGCTCGGTCTCCTCCTCGTTTCGGGCGGTACTCGGCCTGTGCGCCTTTGTCGTCTTTTTCGCGGTGGCCGTGCGGATGCTGTTCCTGTTCGGCGTTATCCCCGCCGCCGCGCGGGGTCTCGGCCGGCTCCTCGCGCCGCTCGGGCTGCGGGCCGACACGGCGGAACAACTGATCACGGGACTTCTTGAGATCACCTCCGGTCTCTGGCGCCTAGAAGGTTCCGCGGCTTCGATCGGCAGCCGGATTGCACTGGCGGCCTTTCTCCTCGGCTGGGCCGGTCTTTCGGTCCACTGTCAGGTGCTCTCCTTCATTGGAGAGAGCGGCCTGCGCACCTGGACCTATTTTGCGGGCAAAGCCCTGCACGCCTGCCTTTCCGCCCTCTACGCCCATCTGATGATCGGTCTGTTCGGTTTTGAGGCCCCGGTGTCCGCCTATCTGACCGAGCAGATGGACGCCCTGGCGCGCCTAAAATTTCACGGCGCGCTCCGCCCCACCCTCATCGCCGCCGCCGGCATCTGGCTCGGCTTTCTCGCCGTGGCCTGGCGCCTCTCCGCCCGCCGGCACCGGCATCCGGTGGTATAGTAAAGCGGCCCTACCGCAAGGCAACGTCATAAGAAGTGCTTACAAACGCAATTCCAGCGCCCTCACAATATCATGTCAGGGAGTACATGTCAACACTCTTTCCACAAAATTTTTTGAAGCATGTGGATTTTTTGTAGAAAAAATGCCCAGATTTCCACAAATTGGGCATTGCACAACAAAATAAATGGTTCACCGCAAATCGGTTCACCGTGGGCAACAGGCTGCCGCGGCAGAGGATACCAATTTCGTGTGGGGGTCTGTGCAACTCACACAAAAATAGCGGCTTTGACGTTGACTTCAAAGCCGCCGTTTTTGTTGCGCCGCACTCGGTCATGCTTGCCGGCTGTCCAGCCAATATCAGCCCTTGCCGTCAGCGGCTGACAGCACTTGTACGGATTCGCCCGTCGCGGCGGAAGCGCGTCCCCTTTACGCCATTTCACATTTACACTTGACAAAAGTGAAATTTTGTGATACAATTGTGAAAATGTGAAACAAAGGTGATATTCGTGCATGAAAACAACAATACCGAATTTAAGCGGGCATACACCGACGATATAAAAAAGGCGGTGATGGCCTTTGCCAACTCGGAGGGCGGCGTGATTTACGTCGGGCGTGACGATAGTGGGAATCGCTGCCCCTTAATCGACATGGACGGAACGCTGACACAGATCACCAACAGCATACGCGATGGACTGCTGCCCGACGTAACCATGTTTGTCCGGTACGAAGTGAGCGAGGGCGACATTGTTATCACCGTACAGGAGGGAACGCACAAGCCATATTTCCTGCGGGAAAAAGGCTTGAAGCCCTCAGGCGTGTATGTGCGTCATGGTGCGTCTTCAGTTCCCGCGAGTTTTGAGCAAATCCGAGAAATGATTAAGCTGACGGACGGCGACAGATTTGAAGCCGCCCGCTCTTTGACGCAGGATTTGACCTTTCAGGCGGCTGCAGAGGAATTTACGCGGCGCGGCGTGGCATTCGGCGAGAGTCAGATGCGGACGCTGGGCATGGTGGGCACGGATGGGCTGTATACCAATTTAGGTTTGCTGTTGTCTGACCAATGCACCCACAGCGTCAAATTTGCCGTGTTCAACGGCACAAAAAAGAGTGAGTTTAAGACCCGTAAAGAAGTTGACGGCTCTGTTCTGAAACAAATGCGCTCGGCATTCGACTTTCTCGCTCTCTCCAACAACCTCGCGGCCACCTTTGCCGGCCTTGACCGCATTGAACAGTACGACTACCCGGAGGAAGCCATCCGCGAAGGGATACTCAACGCGATCATTCATCGGGATTACGCCTTTTCCGGCAGTATCATCGTCAATCTGTACGATGACCGCATAGAGTTCGTATCGCTGGGCGGTCTCATGTCCGGACTGCAGGTGGAGGATTTGTTCCTGGGCGTGTCTCAACCTCGCAACGAGAAGCTGGCCAATGTTTTTTATCGCTTGAGACATATCGAGGCATATGGTACGGGCCTGCGGCGCATTTTGCAAAATTACGACGATTTTGAGGTGAAGCCCGAGATCACCGTGACCCACGGCGCATTTATGCTGACTCTGCCGAATATGAATTACGCCCGTCCACTCCGCTCCAAACAACGACAAAAACCACAACACAAGGTCGTATTGGACTATTTGAAAAGCCATGCATTTATCACGAACGAGATCGTACAGGAACTTCTCTTTGTAAAACAGACGCGGGCCTACCAAGTGATCCGCGAGATGGCGGATGAGGACCTGATCGTCAAGTGCAGTCCGAGTCGGGACGATAACGAATATGTTTTGAAATACGCTTATCTTGATAACCCGTGAAATTCAACGGACAATAGACGCGTTTTTGCCGCTACGACTCCACCGTCAGATACGGACCGGCGGATTTGTGCATCAGACGTTTGGTGCCTTTGCTGTCGAAGGCGATCTCCAGCAGGGCGTCTCCGCCCATCGGCTGGGACGAGAGAACCATGCCGCGGCCAAAGACCGTATGGACGACCATCTGCCCCACTTGCAGCGGCGCCGGCGGCGCAGCGGCCGCTGCCGGGCGGGGCCTTGCCGATCCTGCGGCCGCTGCGGATTTTGGCCGGCCCCGGAAACCGGCGCCGCTCCGCGCGCCGGCGCCCTTGCCTGCGCCCGCCGCGCCGTCCGACAGGGCGTGCACCGGCAGCTCTTTGACAAACCGGGACACCGGGTTGTGCGCCGTCTGCCCGAAGAGCATCCGCTCATACGCGCAGGTGATGTACAGTTCCTCCCGCGCCCGCGTCATCGCCACATAGCACAACCGCCGTTCCTCCTCAATGGATTTTTCATCCTCCTGGCTCTGCCGGCCGGGGAAGAGACCCTCCTCGACCCCCGTCACAAAGACCACCGGGAACTCCAGCCCCTTGGCGGCGTGCATCGTCATCATAACCACCGCGTCGGCATCGGCGTCGTAACGCTCGATGTCGGTGAAGAGCGCCACCTCGTCTAAAAAGCCCCCCAGCGTCGGCGTCTCCGCGTTTTCCTCGTACTGCGCCACATTGGATTGCAGCTCCCACACGTTCTCAAGGCGGCCCGCCGCCTCTATCTCCCCTCGGTCGGCCCGCTCGGTGAGCTGCGCCGCGTAGCCGGTGCGCTCGACGACTAATTTGTAAAAATCTGCCATCTTCAGGGTGGGCAGCGCTGCCGCGAGCATGCCGATCAGCGACGTGAAGCCCCCAATCGCCCGCGCCGCCCGGCTCAGCTCCGGATACTCGGCGGCCTCCTGCAGCACTGAGAAAAGCGGCCGGTTGTCCCGGCGAGCCAGATAGTCGGCCATCTCCACCGTCTTGTCGCCGATGCCACGCGCCGGTACGTTGAGAATGCGCTTCAGCCGCACCTCGTCGTCCCGGTTGTGGATGACGCAGAGATACGCCAGTATGTCCTTGATTTCGGCTCTGTCGAAGAAGCGGACGCCGCCGATGATGCGGTAGGGAACGCCGTTTCGCCTGAACGCATCCTCCATGCGGTTCGACAAGGCGTTGAGCCGGTAGAGTACGCAAAAATCCTTAAAAGGCCGCCCGCGTTTGACACCCTCCAAAATACGGCCGGCCACATAGGAGGCCTCGTCGCCGTCGCTGTAGGCGCTGTGGACGGTGACCGGCTTGCCGGAAGGGTTGTCTGTCCAGAGCGTCTTCCCCTTGCGGCCCCGGTTGTGAGCAATCAGATGATTTGCCGCCGTCAAAATAGCGCCCGTGGAGCGGTAGTTCTGCTCCAGGCGGATGACCATGGCGTCCGGATATTGCGTTTCAAACTGCAAGATGTTTTCGATCGTCGCGCCGCGGAACCGGTAGATGCTCTGGTCGTCATCCCCCACGACACAGAGGTTCCGCGTCCCGCCGGCGAGCATCGACGTCAGCAGATACTGCAGGTGGTTCGTGTCCTGGTACTCGTCCACCAGCACGTACTGAAACTGGCGCTGATAATGCATACGAACCTCCTCAAAGTCCCGCAGCAATGTGACCGTATGCAGGATGAGATCGTCGAAGTCCAGCGCGTTGGCCGCGCGCAGGCGCTGCTGATAGACCCGGTAAACCTGGGCTATCTGCCCGTCGCGGAAGTCGCCGGTCGCGCGCGCCTCGTACACCGACGGGGTAAGCATCTCGTTCTTGGCCCGGCTGATGACGCCGAGTACGGCCTTCGGCGCGAGCCGGCTGTCCGACGGGAACAGCTCGCCCAAAATCAGCTTGATCACCCGTGCCGCGTCGTCGGCGTCGTAAATCGTAAACGAACGGGTAAACCCGAGACGTTCGATCTCTCGGCGCAAAATCCGCACGCAGGCGGAGTGAAACGTCGAGGCCCATACGTCGCGGCTCCGGAGACCGAGCAGCCGTTCCAACCGCTCCTTCAGTTCCCCCGCCGCTTTGTTTGTGAATGTGATGGCAATGACCGCCCAAGGCGGCGTGCCGTTGCGGATGATCTGCGCAATCCGCTCGGTGAGCACAGTAGTCTTGCCGCTGCCCGCGCCCGCGAGCACAAGGAGCGGCCCCTCCGTATGCAGCACCGCCGCCCGCTGTTTGTCATTCAACCGCGCCAAAGCCGCCTGCCCCGCTTCACTCCGCCCAATGTCCTCTGTCAACACAACTCTCTCCTCATCTTATCTCAAGTCGCCAAGAGGCTGTCGGTTTGACAGCCTCTTGCATCACAACAATGTCAGTCCCGCCCGCGGCGGGCGAAACCATCATAGGTCCCCCTATAAATTGCGCACAAAATAGTAGAGCGCGAGCAGCGCAAGGCCGATGAGGACGGCGATGGCCACGCGCAACGGCGAGACGGGCGCCTTACCTCCCACCTTGCCGGTCTGACCGTTGATCATAAACTGATATGTCTTGCCCCCGTACTGGAAGGACGAGAGCCACACGGGCAGCAACAGGTATTTGTAGGTGACGCTGCGATAACTCGTCTCCAGCCGCTCCACCGAGACCCGCGAGGCGTTTTTTCGGACGCGGACCTCCTCTCGGATGTGCCCCGTGAGCACGTTCCGGATGGCGTCCATCGCCCGCTTCCAAGCGTCTTTCAACCCGATGGAATATCGCTCGGCCACAAAGCCGGCCACAAATTCCGGCCGATAGGCCATATTGTCCTCGGTGTTAAACGGCTCGATCCGCGAGAGCAGCCCTGGCTCGTGCCGGTCCGTCGCGATCACCAACTGGTCGTTGATGAACTCCTCGTGCACGCCCGACATCTGGTACCAGTCGGTGATCACCTTGGAGTTTCCATCCTTGCGCACCACCCGGTCGATGCCGTAGCGGCCGGCATAGCGGGAGGTCGTGTTGGCGTCGAATGTCCAGTAGGGCAGGTACACGCCCGTGAAGGACTCTGGCTTTGCCTTCTCCTTGGCCGCCTTGGGGCAGAAAATCTTTTTGCGGATCCACCCCACAAACAGGGATCCGGCCCGCTGGATGTCGACGCGAAACGGCACGACGCCGTTCGGCGCCAGCGTGTTTTTTCCTTTCTCCTCCATCACCTGGTTTGAGCCGCAGTACGGACACTCGTTTGAGATCACCAGCGCATCGTACACCGACTCCGCGCCGCAGTTTTTGCAGATGACCGCTTTGATCTCCCGACCCCAGTCGCAGTTGCCCGTCTGCTCCGCCGAAGCGAAGTCCAGCTCCGCGGCCCGCGTCTGCTGATCGGGGGCGTATGTGATGGCCTGCCGATGCTCACAGAAAGGACAGTGCAGCCCGCCCGTCGCGGGATCATAATCCATGGTGCCGCCGCAGGCCGGGCACTTTTTGTCGGTCTCATCCAAGGTTTTGGCACGAGCCGCCTCCGGGTGCATATAGCTGTAGTCGTTGTCCGCCATGTTCCCTCACCTCCTGACGTCGTTCTCGTCAAAGACATCGCCGCACTCGGGACAGAACTTCGGCGCCTTAAAAGGATCCTCCGGTTCCCAGCCGCATTTGTCGCAACGGTAGGTCGGCGCGCCCGCCGGCTTTCGCGCGCCGCACTCTGCGCAGAACTTTCCCTTGTTTACGGTGCCGCAGACACAGGTCCAGCCATCCGCCGCCGGGGCTGGTTTGGGCGCGCCGCACTCGCGGCAGAATTTGCCTTGGTTGTCCGTGGTCCCGCAGACGCAGGCCCAGCCCGCCGCGTCGGCCGCCGGTGCGGGCGCCTGAGGCGGCGTTTGGGCAGTGGGAGGCGCCGCGTAGCCCTGCGGCGCGGGCGGCGTCTGGGCAGGTGGTGGTGCATAACCCTGCTGCATGGGCGGCGCTTGGATGGGCGGCGGCGCATAGCCCTGCGCAGGCGCCGGCGGATACCCGGGCTGGGGAGGGTACCCCGGCGGGGGCTGCGGCGCACCGGACGCCGGCGGATACCCGGGCGGAGGCTGCTGCTGCCCCATTGCAAACAGGTTCTGCGGGCTGGCTCCGCCGACGGACTGGGCCATGTTCATGCCGGCAAAGGCCAGCAGCGGACCCTGCGCCTCGTTCTTCGCGGCGTCCTGCATCGCTTGGGCCTGCGCGCTCACAAGGTGTGCCGCCGCCATCGTCGGGTCGCGAAACGCCGCGTTCCTTTGCAGCGTCTTGATCATCTGCTCGTCTTCCTCGGAGGCCGTCACGGAGTCGACGCCGAAAGAGACGACGGAGAGACCGCGCAGCAGGCTCCACTTCTGCGAGAGTATCTCGTTCAGCGCGTTGGCGATGTCCATCGTGTGGGCCGGCAGCTCACTGTAGCGAACTTCCATGGCGGAGATCTTCGCAAACGCCGGCTGCAGGGCCGTCATCAGCTCCGTCTTCAGTTGGCTATCGATCTTCACGCGCCGGAAAATCTCCTGCACGTTGCCGCAGACGTTGGCATAAAAGAGCAGCGGGTTTGTGATCCGGTAGGAATATTCCCCGTGGCAGCGGATCGAGATGTCGACGTCCAGTCCGATGTTGCGATCCACCACACGGAACGGAATGGGGTTTGGCGTGCCGTATTTGTTGCCCATCAGTTCCTTTGTGTTGAGAAAGTAGACGCGCTGGTCCTTGCCCGTGTCGCCTCCGAAAGTGAAGCGCTTGCCAACCGTCTTAAATGTCTCAACAAGGTTTGTCCCAAAGCTGCCGCCCCCCAGGAGGCTGGGTTCGGAGGAGGCATCCCAGACAAATTCGCCCGCCTCGGCGCACAGCTCCACGACTTTCCCCTGGTCGGTAATGAGCATGCACTGCCCCTCGTTGACCGCGATGATCGAACCGTTCGAGATAATGTTGTCCTCGCCCTTCACATTGACGCCGCGCCCTGTGGTTCTCTTCTTCCCCTTGACGGCCAGCACGTCCGCCTCCATGGACTCACAGTAGAAGTATTCGCGCCATTGATCGGCCATCACGCCACCCAACGCACCCAGACCCGCTTTCAACAGTCCCATGATACCCACTCCTTACCATTAGATCTTCATCTTGATCTCTTTTCTTGTTCTCTTTATCTCTATTATTTATTGTCGAATCTCTATTTTACAATTGTTTCTAAAAATGACTCGATGCGGTCCATCGCCTCCGTGAGCTGCCGCATGGAAGTGGCGTAGCAGCAGCGGACAAAACCGGAGCCTGAGTCGCCAAAGGCCTCGCCGGGCACGGTGGCCACTTTCTTTTCGCGCAGCAGCCGCTCGCAAAACGCGTCGGAGGTGAGTCCGGAGCCCCGGATGTCGGGGAAGACATAAAAAGCCCCCAGCGGTTCGAAACAGGGCAACCCCATGCCGCGCAGCCGGTCCAGGACAAAGCGGCGGCGGGTGTCGTACTCCTCGCGCATGGCTGTGATGTTTCCGTCTCCGTTTCGCAGTGCCTCGATGGCGGCGTACTGGCTGGTCGTGGGCGCGCTCATGATGGCGTACTGGTGAATTTTGACCATCGTTTGGATGACGTTCTCCGGGCCGCAGGCATACCCCATGCGCCAGCCGGTCATGGCGTGCGACTTTGAAAGGCCGTTTATGACCACCGTCCGCTCGTACATGTCGGGGATCTGCGCTAGCGAGACGTGCCGCACCCCGTAGGTGAGCTCGGCGTAGATCTCGTCGGAGAGCACCATGATCTCCGTGCCCCGCAGCACCTCGGCGACGGCTTCGAGGTCGGGCCATGCCATGATGCCGCCCGTCGGGTTGTTCGGGAACGGCAGCACGAGCAGACGAGTCTTCGGCGTGATGGCGCCGCGCAGCTGTGCGGCGGTCAGACGAAACTCATTTTCCGCCGTTGTCTCTATATAGACCGGCCGCGCCCCCACGAGGGTGGCGATGGGCCCGTAACAGACAAACGACGGCTGGGGAATCAGCACCTCGTCGCCCGGGTCCAGGACGGCGCGCATCAGCAAATCGATCCCCTCGCTGCCGCCCACCGTGACCAGCGTCTGGCGTGCGACCTCGTAGGAAAGACCGTAGTGCCGCCGCATGTAGCGGGCGATCTCCGTCCGCAACTCACTCAGGCCGGCATTTGGCGTGTACTTGGTAAACCCTTTTTCGAGGGAATAGATGCCCATGTCGCGCACGGGCCACGGCGTGACGAAATCCGGCTCCCCGATGCCGAGTGAGATGGCCTCCGGCATGGTCTCCAAGATGTCGAAGAATTTGCGGATGCCGGACGGTTTCAAGGCCATGGCCCGGTCGCCCATCTTCCACTGAAATCCGCTCACAGCAGCCTCATCCTCTCCTGTTGTTCTTCGCGGTCCGCGAACACGGCACCCTGCTCCTTATATTTTCTCAGCAGAAAATGCGTGGCCGTGCCCGTGACCGCCTCCAGCGGCGCCAGCTTTTCCGCCACAAAAAGCGCCACCTCTTTCATTGTGCGGCCCGTAATCAGCACGGACAAATCGTACCCGCCCGACATGAGATAGAGGCTCTCCACCTCGTCATATTGGTAGATCCGCTCCGCCACGCGGTCGAAACCCTCGCCGCGCTGGGGGGTGGTTTTCACATCGATGAGCGCCGTCACGGTTTCGATCCCGACCTTCTCCCAGTCGACGACGGCTTTGTAGCCCAAGATCACGCCTTTCTCCTCGTAATCGCGCACCGCCGCCGTCACCGCCTCGGCCGTGACGCCGAGCATGGCGGCAATTTGCGTATGGGTAAGCGCGCAGTCCTTGGCAAGCAGCCTGAGTATTTCTGTCACATGACACGCCTCCTACATGGTTCAGGTATCAAAAACTCTGTTCCATTATATCCGGTACGGTCCTCTAAGTCAATGAGAAGCACCGGATTTCGCCGCTCCCGACCGGGCATTTTTGGGGAAAACCGTATGCTGCGTGAAAAACCGTCCCCCTTTGGCAGAATCGGGATAAAGGTCGCGGGGGGAACAAACGATACAAAGATAGAGGGCGACGGCCGCAGGCGCCGCACGCCCCCCGCCGGGAAACGCCCGCGGACAATATCAATCCTCACGAAAACTGTCAAAACAAACCCTTGTATCTTGTCAATGTTTTTTCCCTTTTACCCTGGCTTTTTGGAGCTCATATGTTATAATGATTTCTGTTCGAAAACTCTGTCCGAAGACAGGGAAAGGGCGCGCTTGTTTTATGGAATACATGGAACTCTTAAACAAGATCATCGAAGCTGAGCAGCTCGCCCAGCAGATTGCCAGCGAGGCCAAGGCCAAGCGTGACCGGCTGCCGGATGACCTGCGCACACAGTGGGAGGAATTGCACGCCAAATACCTTGAGCGCGCGGAGCGCCGAGTGGAAGCCGTGGCGGCCCAAGAATCGGTGCTGGCCGACGAGCAGATCGGGCAGCTCGACGCGGCGCTCTCCGCCGACCTCGCACAGGTAGACGCCTTCTTCCGCGAGCACCGCGAAGAGATGACGGGCCGCCTGTTCCAGCTGGTGATCGGCCAATGTTAGGGCAGCTCATCGACTACAGCGCGGTGGCTACAAAGGTACGCGCCATGTACAGCCGGCGCCTGATGCCGGAGGATTATCTCAAGATCGCTTCCTTCAAACGGGTGTCGGAGGTTGTGGCCTACCTGCGAAACCACCCCGGCTGGCGCGGCGCGCTGTCCGGCAGCCAAGAGGAGACCCGTCGCAGTCCCCTCGAAGCCGCTCTGCGGCATTATCTGCTGGAGGAGTCCCTCAGTATCCTGCACTATATCAGCCGGGAGGACCGCTTCCTCAGCAACAACCGTGTGCTGCTCACCGAGATGGAACAGATCATGCTGTTTCTTCGCTATGCGCGTGCCGGGCGGGCCGACGAGTATCACTTCGACGCGCCGCCCTTCTTCGACCGCCACAGCCGCATCCATTACAGCATGCTCTCAAAGGCAGCCACCTATGAAGACATGCTGGCGGCCGTGCGGGAGACGAACTTCTACACGCCGCTGGCCCGCCTGCCGCTCACCGAGGAGGGGTTCCCCAACTACACCACGGTCGAGACAGTCATGCGCAGCCACTACTACCGCGCGCTCCTCGACATGATCGGCGCGCGGTACCACGGCAAGACGCTGGCGGTGCTGAATGAGTCGGTGGGCGTCGAGGTGGACATGATCAACATCATGACCCTCATGCGCGTGCGTCGGTACTTCTCTCACCAGCTCGGGGACGTGCTGTCCATGCTGATCCCGGCGCATTACAAACTCACGCCCGCCTTCATTCGGGAGATGTATACGGCCGCCACGGAGGAGGATGCGTGGGGACTTTTGTGTGCCTCGCCATACGGCAAATTCTTTTCCTCTCACGTCTACACGCATATAGAGGAATATTATTATCAGTTCCTCTATGAATTCAATCGCCGCGCCCTGAGCGGCGCTTCGCCCTCCGTGTACACGCCGCTCGCCTATCTCAGCCTGCGGCAGGTAGAACTCAAAAACCTGATCAATGTCATCGAATGCGTGCGGTACGGCCTACAGCTCTCACAGGCCCCCTCCGTGTTGTTCGGTGTGTCCTGACGCCGCCTCTCGCGCACGCGGCGCCGCGCGCCCTGTCCCCAATTCGAACGAGGTTTGGTTCAGAAGATTGGTATGAAAAAGAAATTTCTTTTTCTGGGGAAGTGAAGCTTGTGGCTGTTGTCCCGATGAAACTTG
Organism: Oscillospiraceae bacterium; assembly: GCA_031265355.1. Taxonomy (NCBI): domain Bacteria; kingdom Bacillati; phylum Bacillota; class Clostridia; order Eubacteriales; family Oscillospiraceae; species Oscillospiraceae bacterium. Next base: position 28,168 of record JAISCT010000017.1, read on the forward strand.
TGACCATCGCCGGACCGCTGAGTGAATTTGACTCGGTGGTGTATTCGTGCATTATTAATCAACAATTTCACCCGGAATCCACGACCAATGTGATCAAAAATATCAAGTTTTTGTATCCCTTCGAACAGCAGAACCCCTATGCCGACCTGCTGCGGCAAGCAGAGTCTCTGGCGGACCGAATGGCGATCGAGCTCGCCTACCGTCCGTTTGAAAGCATGAATTTCAGCCCGGACAAATCCTTCGTGTTCCTCAAAGACTTAGAGGCGCGCTACCAGACGCTGATCGACGAGCGTGCCGCCCTTACGCAGCGGATCACCGACAACGAGCGCATTCGCATGCAGCTCCAGCATATCACAGACGTAAACGTTCCCTTACAGGACTTTTTCACCGTGACCTACGTCAAATTCCGTTTCGGCCGGATGCCGCGCGAGACTTACAACAATTTCATCGCCCATCTGATGGAGCGCAACGACCTGTTCTTCTTCCTCACGAGCCTCGAACGGGACTGGGTGTACGGCATGTACATGACCACGCGCGCCAATGCGGAAAAAGCGGACTCCTTGATGGGCTCCCTCCAATTTCAGCGCATCCGCATCTCCAGCCGCGTCCAAGGCACCGGCGAGGAAGCCTTCCGGGAGGTCACGATCGACACCGAGCGGGCGGAGTACCGTCTGGAGGAGATCAAAAGCGAGCTGCGGATTTTGGCGGATACGGAGAAGGAAAATTTCCTGCGCTGTTATTCTTACGCGCGCTTTATGAACGACAGCTTCAACATCCGCCGTTACGCCGCCCACACAGAGGAGAGTTTTTACCTCCTCGGCTGGGTACCGGAGCCGGATTACGCGGCCTTCAACGCGCAGTTTGAAAAGCAGCGTTCGCTCACCGTCGTTGTCGTGGCGGACGACCCCGACGCGGTGGTCGAGTACACCCCGCCCATCAAACTCAAAAACCCACGCATCTTCCGGCCGTTTGAGCCGTACCTCGCGATGTACGGTCTGCCATCCTACAACGAGATCGACCCGACGCCCCTAATGGCCGTCCTCTACACACTGCTGTTTGGCATCATGTTCGGCGACGCGGGCCAGGGCGCGCTGCTGGTCGTCGCGGGGCTCCTCATGAAATTTGTCAAAAAGATGTGGCTCGGGCCCATCGTCTGCTATGCAGGGGTCTCGTCTATCTTCTTCGGCCTCTTCGTCTACGGGAGTGTGTTCGGGTTCGAACACTGGCTGCCCGGCTTTAAAATTCTGGAGTCCGCCGAAAACAACCGGCTGGGGCTGCAAATGGCCATCTATCTGGGCGTCGCCTTGTTGACCGTCTCGTTCATCACGAACATTGTAAATGGCATCCGACAAAAAAGTCCGCTCAAGATTCTGCTCGGGCCGAACGCGCTGGCCGGGCTCATCCTCTATCTCGCCATCCAGGCGATCGTCCTGCCCATCTTGGGCTTTGCGGAAAACCTCTTCCCCACGGGGCTGCTCGTCGGACTCGCCGCGCTTCCGCTCGTCCTCATTTTCCTGCGGGAACCGCTTGCGCACCTCATCAAACATCGGTCGCTCTGGAAACCGCCGGGCGTCGTCGACTATGTGCTGGAGAACGTGTTTGAGCTCATCGAGATCCTGCTCTCCTATGTCACAAACACCATCTCCTTCCTGCGCGTAGGCGCATACGCCATCAGCCACGCCTCGATGATGTCGGTCGTCTTTATGCTGGCCGGCGCCCACGACGGACAGGGCGGCAACCTCGTCGTCATCCTGCTGGGCAACCTCGTCGTCATGGGCATCGAAGGGCTCCTCGTCGGTATTCAAGTGTTGCGTCTCCACTTTTACGAGATCTTCAGCCGCTTCTACGCCGCCGAGGGCCGTCCGTACAGCCCGATCATCATCGATTATCACGCCCACCACAGCTGATCCGTTTCCCAGCGCGACTTTATGAATTTAGGAGGGTTTTCAATGTTTCCAATGCAAATTGTGTCTGTGTCGGTCCTGGTCGCAATGATTGCGGTGTCCCTGTATCTCATCTACCGCCGCAAAGCGGCCGGCAAGCCGGTAAAACACGCTCTTGTGACGCACATCGTCTCCTTCTTTGCTATGAGCGTGCTCTTCGCGGCCTCCGGCATCGCAGGGCAGACGCTGGCCGCGGCCGTACCGGGCGCAGCGGAAACCGCCGCGCGGGCGCTGGACTCGCAGGCCGGCCTTGGCATGATCGCCGCGGCGCTGGCCGTGGGCGTCTCCGGCGTCGGCAGCGGCATCGCCGTGGCGGCCTCCGGCGCGGCGGCGCTCGGCGCTATCTCGGAAAACGACAAGACATTCGGCAAGGCGCTCATCTTCGTCGCCTTGGCGGAAGGCATCGCGCTGTATGGTCTGATCATCGCCTTCTCGATCCTGAACAAGTTCTGAGACCCGTTCGCGGGGCCGCCCGCCGAAAAGGAGATGCCGTATGCGTTTCTTTGTGATAGCAGACAATTCCGACACCCTGACCGGGTTCCGTCTGGCCGGCATCGATGGGACACGCGCCTCCTCCACGGAGGAAATCAAAGAGGCCGTATCCAAAGTCATCGCAAATCCGGACATCGGCGTTTTGCTGATCACCGAAAAGCTGGCCCGCGAGATCCCGGACCTCATCTACGACCTCAAGCTCAAACTGACGAACACCCTGGTGGTGGAGATCCCGGACCGGCACGGCACCGGCCGCTCGGCCGATTCCATCACGCGCTACATCCGCGAGGCCATCGGCATTCGGGTCTGAGGCCCGCCGCGACGCCTGTATAAGAGGAGGATACCCATGGCCAGTTTGGAGGAAAAGCTGGATCTCTTTACCAAAGCCATCACCTCGGACGCCGAGGCCGACAGCCGGGCGATCCTGGAGGAGGTGCGCAGGGAACGCGAGAATTCCCTCTCCTCCGCCGAGAATGAGGCGCTGAACAACGCCTACCAATACATCAAGAACAAAGTGGCCTCGCTCCACACGGAAAACGGTCGCCGCGTCTCCCGCAAGATGATGGAGTGCAAACGGACGCTCTACGCCCGCCGGGAGGAACTGTCCCGCGAGATCCTGCGGGACGTGACGGCGCACGTCATCGAGTACACGAAGACACCGGCCTACGCCGAGCAGCTGACGGCACTGATGATGGATGCGTTTTCCGTCTTTAAAGGTCTGCCCACGACGATCTCGCTGCGCGCCGAAGACGGAGCGCTCGTGCCGTTGCTCACCAAGGCGGCGGGGGGGCAGCCCGTCACATTTGAGCAGGGACACTTTCATCTGGGCGGGCTGATCGCCGAATGCCGCGAGCGGCAGCAACAGATCAACCAGACCTTCGACGCGAACCTTGAGGAGTGGAAGACACGCTTCTTTGTCGAGCTTAATATGCCCGCCGAGGAAATCCAGAGCGCCTGACGCGGGCTCGGCGTTCCCCCGTTTTTTGCGGCAAACGCAGGGCGCGCGGCGTCCAAACACAAGACACCCAAACGCCCCTTGAAGGGAGATTGCAATATGCCCTATACGGTTTACGGCGTCAACGGCCCGGTGGTCACCGTGCGCGGCGGACGCGAATACAACATGATGGATACCGTATACGTCGGACATGAGCGCCTGGTAGGCGAAGTGGTCGGCCTGCGCGGGAAGGACATCATTGTCCAGGTATATGAAGACACCACCGGCCTCGCGCCGGGGCATCCCGTCGAGTCGACCGGCATGCCGATGTCGATCCAACTCGGTCCGGGCCTGGTCGGCAACATCTTCGACGGCATCGCCCGGCCTCTGCGCGCCATTGAGTCCCGCACCGGCTTCTTCATGGGCCGCGGCATCAACGTGCCGTCGCTGGACGCCGACAAGAAGTGGGAGATCGAGATCAAGGTGGCCGCCGGCGACACGGTCTCGGGCGGCCAGGTGTTCGCCGAATGTCAGGAGACGGGTATCATCCGCCACCGTGCGATGGTACCGCCCGACGTATCCGGCGTCATCAAAACCGTGAAGCCCTCGGGCGCATATACGGTGATGGACGTCATCGCCGAGATCGAGACCGAGTCCGGCGCGCGCGTGCCGCTGACGCTGTCGCAGCAATGGCCCATCCGCCGGCCGCGGCCGGTGTCGCAGCGTCACGCCATCGACCGGCCGCTCATCACGGGCCAGCGCATCATCGACACCCTTTTCCCCATCGCCAAGGGCGGCTGCGCCGCCATCCCGGGACCGTTCGGCGCCGGCAAAACCATCACACAGCACCAGCTCGCCAAGTGGTCGGACGCCGACATCATCGTCTATCTGGGTTGCGGCGAACGCGGCAACGAGATGACACAGGTGCTGGAGGAGTTTTCTGAGCTGACGGACCCGAAGTCGGGACGTCCGCTGATGGAGCGCACCGTGCTGATCGCAAACACTTCCAACATGCCGGTGGCCGCCCGCGAGGCGTCGATCTACACCGGCATGACGGTGGCCGAATATTTTCGCGACATGGGCTACCATGTCGCCATCATGGCCGACTCGACGTCCCGCTGGGCGGAGGCGCTGCGCGAGATCGCCGGCCGCTTGGAGGAGATGCCCGCCGAGGAAGGCTTCCCCGCCTACCTGCCCTCCCGTCTCGCCGAGTTCTACGAACGCGCCGGGTACATGGTGACACTGGACGGCGGAGAGGGGTCCGTCACGGTCATCGGGGCCGTCAGTCCGCAGGGCGGCGACTTCTCCGAGCCGGTCACCCAGAACACAAAACGCTTCATCCGCTGTTTCTGGGCACTCGACCGACAGCTCGCTTACGCGCGCCACTTTCCCGCCATCAACTGGATCACCTCTTATTCAGAATATACATCAGAGCTCACAGCCTGGTACGAGGAGCGCCTGGGCCGCAAATTCGCCGAGCAGCGCACGCGGGTGTCGCGGCTCTTGCAGGAGGAGTCCCAGCTAAACGAAATCGTCAAATTGATAGGCTCCGACATCCTGCCGGAGGACCAGAAGCTCGTCATCGAGGTCGCGCGCGTCGTGCGTCTCGGCTTCTTGCAGCAAAACGCCTACCACGACACGGACACTTACGTGCCCATCGAAAAACAGATGGGGATGCTCGGCGTCATGCTGGAACTCTTTGACGAGGCGCGCACCCTCATCGAACGCAACATCCCGCTCTCTCAACTCGCGGCCACCGGCATCTTCGAGCGGCTCATCCGCATGAAGTACGACATGCCGAACGACAACCTCGACATGTTAAACGATTATGTGGCCGATATCCGCGCCTGCGTGTCCCGCGTGTTCATCGACAACAACATTGACCCGGGCGGCGAATCTTAACAGACGAGGTGGCTTTGTCATGCGCATGGAATACATCGGGCTCTCGGAAATTGCCGGCCCGCTGATCATCTTGGAGGGCGTACGGGACGCCTCTTATGAGGAAATGGTGGAGATCACCCTGACAAACGGTGAGAACCGGACGGGGCGCGTCATCATGATCAAGGGCGACCGCGTGGTCGTGCAGGTCTTTGAGGGCACGCGCGGACTGTCTCTGGAAAACGCCCGCACCCGTTTCATGGGCCACCCGATGGAACTGGCCCTCTCGAAAGACATGCTGGGCCGCATCTTCGACGGCGGCGGCCGTCCGATCGACGGTCTGGGCGCACTCTTCCCCGATGAGCGCCGCGACATCAACGGCTCTGCGATCAATCCCGTGTCCCGCCTCTACCCGCGCGCCTGCATCCAGACGGGCATCTCGGCCATCGACGGCATGTCCACGCTGATCCGCGGGCAAAAGCTGCCCATCTTCACGGGCGCCGGACTGCCCCACAACGAGCTGGCCGCCCAGATGGTGCGCCAGGCGCGCGTCACCAGTGAGACCGGGGACAATGTGGAATTCGCCATCGTCTTTGCCGCTATGGGCATCAAAAACGACACGGCCGACTTCTTCAAGCGCGACTTTGAGGAGTCGGGTGCGCTGCAGCGCGTGGTTATGTTCATGAACCTGGCCTCCGACCCCATCATCGAGCGCATCCTCACGCCGCGCTGCGCGCTGACCGCCGCAGAATACCTGGCCTTTGTCCACGGCTACCATGTGCTGGTCATCATGACCGACATCGCCTCCTACTGCGAGGCGCTGCGCGAATTTTCCTCGTCCAAGGGCGAGATCCCGAGCCGCAAGGGCTACCCGAGCTACCTCTACTCAGACCTCGCATCCCTGTATGAGCGGGCCGGCATGATCCAGGGGCAAGGCGGCTCCGTGACGCAGGTGCCGGTGCTCTCGATGCCAAACGACGACATCACGCACCCCATCCCCGATCTCACGGGGTACATCACCGAGGGGCAGATCGTGCTCGACCGCTCGCTGGACCAGGGGGGGATGTTCCCGCCCATCGCCGTATTGCCCTCGCTCTCCCGCCTGATGAAGGACGGCATCGGCAAGGGCTACACCCGGGAGGACCATCCGGCGCTCTCGAACCAACTCTTCTCCTCTTATGCGCGCGTCCAGGAGGCGCGGGCACTGGCCTCTGTCATCGGGGAGGACGAGCTCTCCGAGATCGACAAAAAATACATGGCGTTCGGGCGAATGTTTGAAGACCGTTTCATCCGGCAGGGCATGGCGGAAAACCGTTCGATGGAACAGTCGCTGGACATCGGCTGGGAGGTCCTCTCGGTGCTCCCGAAGGAGGAGCTTGACCGCGTGGACACCGTGCTGCTCTCCAAATACTTCAAAGAGGACGCCGCTCTCGCCCTGCGCGGCGGGATTTGATCCTCTCCCCTCTCCCGCGGCGGCCGTTTCGGCCGATTCCTGTGAAAGGCGACGGTGTTCATGCCGAATGTGATACCGACCAAAGGCAACCTAATGGCCATCAAGCGCTCCCTCTCGCTGGCGCGGCTCGGTTTCGATCTCATGGATCGGAAGCGGAACATCCTCATCCGGGAGATGATGAGCCTCATCGACCGCGCGACCGAGATCCAAGGCCGGATCGACAGCGTGTTCAGAGACGCGTACGCCTCCCTGCAGCAGGCCAACATCACGCTGGGCAACTGTGCGGATATCGCCCAGTGCGTCTCCCTCGACGAGTCGCTGCAGATCCACCACCGTTCCGTCATGGGCGTGGAGATTCCACGCGTGTCGATGGAGGAAAAATCTTTCTCAAACCCCTACGGTTTTGCCTTTACAAATTCCATGCTCGACAACGCGACGCTCCAGTTCATCCGGGTCAAACAGCTCATCTGCGAGCTCGCCGAGGTGGAGACTTCGATCTACCGGCTGGCGTTCGCTATCAAGAAGACACAAAAACGCGCCAACGCGCTGAACAATATCATCATTCCGGGCTTTACGGCGGATGTGGCCGCCATCACCGACGCGCTGGAGGAAAAGGACCGGGAGGAATTCGTACGGCTGAAGGTCATTAAGGCACAGTCGGGCTGAGGCCCGCGCACTGTTTCGCATCTCTCGCTCCGCCCACACGCTGGGCGGAGCTTTTTGTGTCCCGCACGCGCACGCGCCGCCCAGGTGCGGGCGGCGCGTGCGATTTTTCGATTGTCGGTTTCCATAATCCGCACCGTAACCGGATTTCCAAAAAGTTATACCCATTGTCCACCAAGTTATCCACAGGCTGAAACACTCGTTCCGCCATAGGGTGGAGCGTTTATACCCATATTATTCCAACTTTGAGAACGCACCTTTGCATTGCGCCAAAATCGCCCGCCGATTTACATAACGTCTTCATACTGCCGCGGCCATACTGCGTTTTCAATTTTGAAGCCAAAAACGTCCTCACCCCGTCACGGAGGCGCTGGCGTATCCGTTCAGATCCATGCCGGCCGTACGACCCGCTTTCCATTCGTAGAAGGCCTGGGCGGCAATCATGGCGGCGTTGTCGCCGCAGAGCGCAGGCGGCGGCACATAGAGGGTGCGGCTCGCGGCGACCAGTGCCGCTCTCAATGCCGCCCGAAGGCGGCCGTTGGCGGCCACGCCGCCGGACAGGACGACGGCCGCACGCCCCAGGACCTCGGCGGCCCGTGCCGTGCGGCCCGCCAAAATCTCGGTCACAGCGCACGTAAAGGAAGCCGCCAGGCCGGCCCGATCCAGCGGTTCGCCCTTCTGGGCCGCCCGGTTGACCACATGCAGCACGGCGGTCTTCAGTCCGGAAAAGGACATGTCAAGCGGGTTATCCCCGGCCTTTGGGCGCGGCAGCCGGTAGGCGTCGTCGCGCCCCGACGCGGCCAGGGCCTCCAGCGCCGCGCCGCCCGGGTATGGGAGGCCCAACACGCGCGCCACCTTGTCGAAGGCCTCTCCCACCGCGTCGTCACAGGTAGAGCCCATCACGCCGATGTCGGTGTAGTCCCGCACATCCAGCAGCAGCGTGTGCCCGCCCGACGCCACCAGCGCGGCGAAGGGCGGCGCCAGAGCCGGGTACGCCAAGTAACTGGCGGCCAAGTGTCCCCGGATGTGATGCACCGGGATCAGCGGCTTTTGCAACGCCAGGGCCACGCCCTTGGCAAAATTCACCCCCACCAGCAGCGCGCCGATAAGCCCCGGCGCGTAGGTAACGGCCACCGCGTCGATCTCCGCCCGCGCAAGCCCGGCCTCGCGTAGCGCCTGTTCGGCCAGAGGCGCCATCGCCTCCATGTGCCGCCTTGAGGCGATCTCCGGCACCACACCGCCGTACAGCGCGTGCATATCGGCCTGCGAAAGCACGACATTTGCCCGCACCGTGCGCCCGTCCGTCACGACGGCCGCCGCCGTCTCGTCGCACGAGGTCTCAAACGCCAATATGTTCATGTTCTCCCTCACAGATACTTTGTCATCAGCAGCGCGTCCTCGCGGGGAACCCGGTAGTACTGCCGCCGGACACCCACGGGGACAAAGCCGTGTTTTTCATACAGCGCGACGGCCGGCGCGTTGCTCACGCGCACCTCCAACGTCAAAAAGGCGAGGGAAAGCGTGCGTGCGTGCGCGATCAGCGCCGTCAACAGGGCGCCGGCCACACCCCGCCGGCGAAAGGCGGGTGCGGTGGCCACATTGGTGATATAGCCCTCGTCCAGGACGCCGTGCATACCGGCATACCCGGCCAGCGCGCCGTCCTGTTCGGCGACGAGATAGAAAGCCTGAGGATTTTCTATCTCCCCCTCCAACATGCGCCGCGACCAAGGCTGTGAAAAACAGGCCCGTTCGATCAGAACCACGTCTGCCACGTGGCGCGGCTCCATGCGCCCGAGTACAAAACTCAACAGGACTCCCGTTCCCTTCCCATTTGCCGCGCGAGCTTCTCCACGGTCTGGTAGATCTGCCGGCAGACAGCGGTGTATTCCTCATCCGTGCCACCGAAGGGATCCGGGATGTCGGCGGCGCTCAGCATCGTCAGACGGTCAGCCTGGGCCGGGAACATGAGCTCCAGCACGTCCAGATGTCCGCGCGTCAAGCAATAGACCCGGTCGGCGGCGGACAGCAGTTCCTCGGCGACCGGCTGGGCCCGGTGCGGAGAGATGTCGGCCCCGTAGTGGGCGGCGGCTCGCACCGCCGCCGGCGTGGCGGGCAGCGGCGCAAACACGGAGATACCGCAAGAGGCCGCCCGAACGGGTAGCCCCTCCCGCGCGGCGACCACATTGAACAGCCCCGCCGCCATCGGGCTCCGGCATGTGTTGCCGGTACACACAAACAGGATCTGTTTCTCCATAGCCGGAAAACCCTCCACCATATTATACTGTTCTGCGGCACAATCACTCGTCTTTCAGCCGCCTTTGGCAGCCAGCCAGTTTTCCCCCACGTGCGATTCGGCGCGCAGGGGCGGATTGAGTGGACAGACGCCCTCCATCTCCTCGGTGAGAAGCCGGGCCACCTGCGGCCCCTCCTCGCGCGGACACTCCACAATCAGCTCGTCGTGCACCTGGAGAATCAGCCGGGCGCGCAGACCCTCCGCACGCAGCCGCCGGTGGACAGCTACCATCGCCAACTTGATGATATCGGCCGCCGTCCCCTGGATTGGCGTGTTCAGCGCCATCCGCTCGCCGAAGGCGCGCACGTTGCGGTTCGCGGCGGCCAGTTCCGGCAGCCATCGGCGGCGGCCGAACAGCGTCGTCACAAAACCGTCCCGCCGGGCGCGCTCCACGATGTCGCGCATGTAGGCCTTGACGCCGGCGTAGTTCTCAAGATAGCTGTCGATATACCGCCGGGCCTCGGCTTGGCTGACGCCGATATCGTCAGCCAGCGAGAAGGCCGAAATGCCGTAGACGATGCCGAAATTCACAGCCTTGGCGTGGCGGCGCATCAGCGGCGTCACCGCGCCGGCGGGCACGCCGAACACCTGCGAGGCCGTTACCGTGTGGATGTCTGCCCCCTCCTCGAAGGCCCGGCGCATCGTGGCGTCTTCGGCGATGTGCGCCAACACCCGCAGTTCGATCTGCGAGTAGTCCGCATCCACCAGCACCCAGCCGTCCTCCGGCACAAACATGCCGCGCAGCGCCCCGCCCAACTCGTGTCGGACAGGGATATTCTGCAGATTCGGTTCGGTGGAAGAGAGCCGCCCCGTCGCCGTGGCCGTCATCTGAAAACTCGTGTGGACACGTCCGTCCGGGCCGGCCACCGCGAGCAATCCGTCCACATAGGTCGACTTCAGCTTGCTGAGCTGCCGGTACTCCATGATCGCGTCGATGATCGGGTGGTAAGGCCGCAGTTTGCGCAGCACTTCCACATCGGTGGAAGGCCCCGTCTTGGTCTTCTTGAGCGGCGGCAGGCCGAGCCTGACAAAGAGGATCTCCCCCAACTGCTTGGGGGAGTTGATATTAAAGTTCTCTCCCGCCGCCTCATAAATGCGCGCCTCGCAGTCCGCGAGCCATCCGGCCAACTCTGCGCCGAAGGCGGCGATCCGGTCGCGGTCGACCTTGCACCCCACCCGCTCCATGTCGGCCAGCACGGCGCACAGCGGCAGCTCGATGGTCTCGAAAACCGGCAGCAGCCCTTCCCGCGCGAGTGCCGCCCGCTGCCGCGCCGCCAGCGCGTGAAGGCAGCCGGCACGCGCGCCATCGTCCGCCGGCAAGGCGCCAAATTCCGCCTGGAGCAGCGCCGTGAGCGGATATTTCCCGACGGCGGGGGCAAGCAGATAGGCGGCGAGCGCCGTGTCCGTCACAAAGCCTCCGGCCTCCGGCCGCACACCCAAAATCGCCTTGACCTGGTGTGCGGCCTTGGGAACGTCGGGCGCGCAGAGCGCGCCCAGACACCGCTCGTAGGCCGCCGGGTCGCTGCCCATGCGACGCAGCACGGCGGTCTCCGTCCCTGTGCAGACGGCCACCCCCGCCCAGTCCTCAAGCACCAGCAGCGCCGTGACCTCCGCGGAGCGGCAGGCGGCGGCCAGCGCCTCCATCTCCGCCGGCGCCGTCACCTCGCGCGTCGGCGGGGGCGCGTGCGCGCCAGTGCTGAGTGCTGAGTGCTGAGTGCTGAGTGCCGGGGCGGCGGGCAGCCCCCACTTTTCCGCCAGCTTACGAAACTCAAGCTTTGCCAGCAGCGCGGCCAGCGCCTCCGCATCGAAGGGGACGCGCCGATTTTCCTCCGGCGCAAACGGCAGCGGCACAAAGCGGTCGATGAGCGCGAGCGTTCGGCTGAGCAGGGCGATGTCCCGGTTGCTTGTGAGTTTGTCTTTCAGCGTCTGCCGCAAATCCGACGCCGCCAGATTTTCGTAGAGCGCCGCCAGAGAGCCGAAGCGATGCATCAGCGTCAGCGCCGTCTTCTCCCCCACGCCGGGCACGCCGGGGATGTTGTCCGACGCGTCCCCCATCAGCGCCTTCAGGTCTATGAGCTGGTCCGGCGTCAGGCCGTATTCGGCCCGGACAGCCTGTTCGTCATAGGGCGTTGTGGCCGTGCGCCCCATGCGCGAGGACACATGCAACACCTGCACACGCGGCCCGATGAGCTGGAAGCTGTCGCGGTCGCCGGTGACGATGTCGCAGCCCCACCCTGCTTCGTCACACAGACGGCTGATGGTGCCGATAAGGTCGTCCGCCTCGTACCCCGCCAGCTCGTAACGCCGTACACGCATCGCGTCCAACAGCGCCCGGCACAGCGGGAGCTGGGAGGCCAACTCCTCCGGCATCGGTTTGCGCGTGGCCTTGTACCCGTCGTAGAGCTTGTGGCGAAAGGTGGGCACAGGCAGATCAAAGGTGACGCACAGCGCCTCGGGCGCATAGTCGCTCAGCAATTTTTGTAAAATATTTACAAATCCCATCAGCGCGCCAGTCGGTTGTCCGTCGCCGGTAGACAGCGGCGTCTTGACGCCGTAAAACGCGCGGTTTAGCAGACTGTTGCCGTCGAGCACCATGAGCCTCATCCGCGTCCCTCCTCGCATCTTCGCTGCATTTTTTGTTGCACCTGACGAAAAAATCGGCTCGGCCTTCGGCAGACGCACTTCTGACACTTGAACCATGGATAAAGCATCTCCCCCGCCGGAAGACGGGGGAGACGGAATTGCTACGTATACATGGTTATGCCAGAGCGGTCTTGACCTGGTTGGCGATGGCCGCGAACGCCGGTTTGTCGTGGATCGCCATCTCGCTCAGTACCTTGCGGTTCAAATTGATGTTCAGCTTCTTTAGGCCGTACATAAACCGGGAATAGTTGAGCCCATTTGCCTTCGCGCCGGCCGAGATGCGGACGATCCACAGACGGCGAAAATCGCGTTTGCGCAAACGGCGGCCAATATACGCATATTGCAGCGATTTCATCACGGCCTGGTTGGCCGTGCGGAAATTTTTGGACTTGGCACCCCAATACCCTTTGGCGAGTTTTAAGATCTTCTTTCTGCGTCTGCGCGTAGTGACCGCGCCCTTGATGCGAGCCATAAACTTGTTCCTCCCTGTTCGAGTGTGCCGAGAGACCCGCGCCCCTTACAGATAGGGGACGAGACTCTTGATGTTCGCCTCATTTGTCTTATCGGCGTAGGCGCCCTTGCGCAGACCGCGCTTGCGTTTTGTGCTCTTTTTGGTCAAAATATGGCTTTTATAGGCGTGATGACGCTTCACTTTGCCATTTTTAGTGAGCTTAAATCGCTTCTTGGCCCCCGTATGGGTTTTGAGCTTTGGCATGGATCTTTCTCCTTCCGGTGAAATTCGAGTGCGTCGCAACATCTAAAGGTCGTCATTTTAGTACCTTGTTGCCGCGAAGCGGCAACAAAAAACAAGAATTTGGGTTGTGGGTTGCAGGTGCAACCCACGTTAGGTGTTACGGCGTACTAAGGTGTCTTCCGCTCGGGCGTCGGCGCGCCGTCGGGCTCAGCGGATTTGGCGGCCGCGACGGACTTGGCGGCCGGCTTCGCCGCCAAGAACATGGACATACTTCGGCCCTCCAACTTTGGGGGCCGTTCTATTGTCGCCACGTCGCTGCATGCTTCGGCAAACTTCAAAAGCTGCTGCTCACCGATAGAGGTATGCGCCATCTGCCGGCCGCGGAAACGCACGGACACCTTGAGCTTGTTCCCCTCCTGCAGAAAGCGGATCCCGTTTTTCAGCTTGAAGGTGAAATCGTGCACGTCAATCCCCGAGGACAGACGGATTTCCTTCATCTCAACAGTGTGCTGACTTTTGCGCGCTTCTTTTTCTTTTTTGGACTGTTCAAACCGAAACTTGCCGTAGTCCATGATGCGACACACCGGCGGCGTGGCCGTGGGCGCGATCTTTACAAGGTCCATGTCTTTTTCGAGCGCAATAGACAGCGCGTCACGTGTGAGCATGACGCCAAGCTGCGTCCCGTCCGCGCCGATCAGACGGACCTCGCGGTCTCTGATGGCCTCGTTGAGCTGATGATCCATGTTGCCGATACCGAAACACCTCCAGGAAAAATAAAACGCGGGCGACAACGCCCGCGCAGACATCTTCGAACACCCCACGCCGCGCGCGGAGCAAAACCCGATGTGAACCGGCCGTCGAAGACGGACGGTGAGAGCGGTGCGGCCCTTCTTTCTTTTCCAGCTTATTATAGCAGGCCCCTTTGGCGGGTGTCAAGCATTTTTTTGCCTGGGTGCTTTCAAACGATCTTATGAAGTCATAAAAAGCACTATTTTTATCAAAAAATAACAAATCGAAGTCCTTGTTTTTCCAAAATTTTTGTGATAAAAATATAAACGATGTATGGGATGGCAAACGGAAGTCGTGTAATTCCGAGGCCTTTGGGCTGCAAACGTTCCGGGCGGTTTGGCACTGTCGCCTTTCAAGGAAAGCGTCCGCTTGATGTGCAGAGAAAGCGGCCGCCGGCAGGGCCCTGTGTGCAGACAGCTCCGCGCGGGAATGATTACCGGGCCGGGTCACGGCAATCCGACTTGCGGGTATGTGCCTGTACAAATCGACGTATGGAGGTGCGAAAATGCTGCGAAAATTCACCGTCTTTTTCCTCTGCTTCCTGCTTGTTTTTTCTCTGTTCCCCGTAACGACCACCGTCTTGGCCGCGGACGGACCGGACACATCTCGGCCGGGGCTTCGCGCGGACTATTACATTGCCGATTATGTGGGCAGTGACAAGCTGTTTTCCTCCTATTTGACGACGGCCATCGACCCAAATATCAACTTTACGGATATTTTATCCACGCTGACCGCGCGATGCGGCCGTTCGGAATATGTGGCCGTGCGTTGGACCGGCTGGGTCCTGTGCCCGGGTACAGGCACCAAAACCGTGACCGTTCAGACGTCTACAGACGACACCTGCCGGGTGTGGATAGGCGACACAAAGGTCGTCGATTGGTGGACCGGCTCATGGGATTCCGGCAATACTTCTTACGGACACAACCTGACGACCGTCACGCTGGAAGGGGGCCAATGGTACCCGTTCAAGATGGAATACTGCCAAGGTTACGGCGGGGCTTTTGCGCGGATTCGCTGGACGACGACCGGCGGTTCCGGCAATGTCACAAATACGGTGATCCCGGCGGCGAATTTCTGCTTGGACAGCGGCTTCCCCAACCCGCCCGCAATGACTTCAATAGACACATCCGACATCCAATCCGGCACAATCCGTCTGACCGTCAACGACTTCAGACCCTCCACAAAGCTGGTCGTCTACCGGGACGGCGACACGTATAAACAAAATCCGGTCGACACAATCACCGGCCCGGCGATTGCGGAAAACACACTCACCTACGCATTGCCCGCCGGGTTCAAAGCCGGAGGCTATTATTTCGTCGCGGCAGACGGCGATGTGGAAGTCAGAGGCCCCAGTTTTTCGTACATAGACCTGCGAGAAATACCGAGACCCGAATACCCGCGCCCCGACTACGCAAGGGATTACGCGTGGGAAACGCTGAACGGCGCGTGGGATTTCTTCAACAACAGAAGCAACGTGTCGGACACGGATTTTGCGAAAGACGGGATCCCAGCACAGTACAAATCGACCATCATGGTGCCGTTCCCTTGGCAGTCGCCGGCCTCCGGCATATATGACACGACGCACCCGGGGACAGCCGCGAACAGGTATGCTTGGTATCGAAGGAGCATCACCCCTTCCTCCGAAAAATACGGAGACGGGAAGCGCGTTTACCTGCGATTTGGCGCGGTGGACGCCAACTGCTGGGTTTACGTCAACGGCACGGAGGTGGGCAGCCACGTCGGCGGCTACACCCCGTTTGAATTCGACATCACCGACTACGTGACGCTGGACGCGGAAAATTCCGTCGCGGTGCGGGTCATCGACGGAGGCAACTGGGGGAACCAGAGCTCTTTTGTCGCGCTGATAGGCAAACAGGGCACCAACGCCCCTGTCGGCTACACGGCGACGTCCGGCATTTGGCAGTCGGTGATCTTAGAGGGGCGTCATTCCAAAACCCAGCTGGGGTATGTCCACGTGGATCCTCTGGTCAACAACGGGGCCGCCGTCGTCGACGAGAACCTAAACGATTTGACCCACGGCGTCGTTCCGAAGGACGGCGCGGCGAAATTCTTGCTGAAAGTCGTGGGCGGCGCGGGCAAAACGGTTGATTTCATCTACCATTTTGAGAGCAAGATCTGGGACGATGCGCAGGGCGCCTATGTCCCGACCTCGCCGTCCTCGGCGGTTTCCGGGACGAAGCAAATCGTCGTCCCGGCCGGCGAAGACGTTTATCTGCCCGACGCGTTTGTCGTCCCGGTTCCGGATCAGCAGCTGTGGTATCCGGACGCCCCGGTTCTCTACGTCGGCGCCGTCAAGCTGGTGGAAGGCGCGAGTGTGCTGGACGAAGTGACAATGCATTTCGGCCAGCGCTCGATCCAGAATGCCTACTGGGAAACGAGCCCGGCCGCCGGCAACGATCGGTATCAGTACACCCTGCTGAACAACAAGCCGATTTTCATGGCGGGGCTGCTCGACCAAGGCTTCTGGGAAGAAGGGCTTTATACGGCTCCCTCCGAAGCGGCGCTCAAGTTTGACATCACCGAGATGCGCGCCAACGGCTTCAACATGATCCGGAAGCACATCAAGATTGAGGACCCGCTGCAATACCTTTGGGCCGACAGGCTGGGCATGATGTTTTGGCAGGATATGCCCGAAGCCACACAGATGAACGGTTCCGCCAGCAATCCCAACCCGGCCGGGCGCGCCCTGTACGAGAGTTCGCTTGATGAACTGATCGAGAGGGACTACAACAGCCCGTCGAGAGTCGCATATATCTTGTTTAACGAGACGTGGGGTGTGAGCAATTCCAGTGCCAACGACGCGGCCTGGATTGCCTCGCTTTATAACCGGGTGAAAGGCAAGGACACGTCGGGCCGGATCGTCGAAGATATGTCGCCGTGCAACCGAGACCATCTCCAGCCCACGGACCTCCACACGTTCCACATGTATCCCGGCAGCTGGTCCGGCGCCAGGAGCGAGTTTTTGGGTTACTTAAACAACCTGTACATCGGCTCCACGTACAACATGGCGCGCTGGGGCGCCGCCTCCACCTACACCCAGGACGGCGATCCCTTCTTCAACTCCGAGTACGGCGGCGTGCCGTCCAACGGCGGCGACAACGATATCTCATGGTGCTTCAAGTATCAGACCGACATCCAAAGGCTGGGCCAAAAGCTGCAAGGCTATGTCTATACGGAGCCTTTCGACGTCCAGTACGAGCGCAACGGTTTCCTGAAATACGACAGATCGCGCAAGGAAATGGGCTACGGTGATCTGGCGTACGGAGGCGACATGTCGCCCGCGTACCTGAACGCGCAGGAATATGTGGGCGTGGACGGGAACCCCATGGTCACACTTGCGCCCGGAGATCGATACAGCGCCACATTTGGCATGATCCGCTGGTCCGACGACACAAAATACCAAGGTCCGTTCACGCTGAAATGGCGTGTTGACGGCACAGACCGGTTCGGCAATCAGATCAGCACGGATTTGGTCGACGGGTTCCGCGGCGCACAGTCGATCACGTACGCCCCATATCTGTACGAGACCGTACCGTTTGCGTTCACCGTACCGGTCATGAGTCGTTTCCGGAGATTCGCCGGTACCGTCACCGTTTGGATCGAAGACGGCCGTCAAGAGACGATAGCGAAGAACTTTGTCAACTTCAAGGTCGTCGCGCCGGGCGCCACCGAGGCCGCCGAGAAGATCGCGGACAACGCGTTTGTGCTGCGCCAGACGACGCCGGTGTCCAACACAAATACCGGTTCGGTGGCCGGACTCAAAACAGGCGCTCTGACCTACGAATATACCGTACCGGACGACTTCGACGCGGATGATCTCACATCGCTCAGGCTGGTCGCCGAATTGGCCGCCGTCCAGAAGCTCAGCACAAACGGCAATTCGACCCACCGGCCGCAGACGGCGGAAAACTACGAGACGCCGTCCGACGTCGCCGTGACGATCAACGGAATCCCTGTGAGCGGCCGCATATTCTTGCCCGACGGTCCCAACGACATGCGCGCCATCTTAAACCTCAACGCCGCCTCACCCAGCGCGTCCGCGAGCGGCAGCGCCAACGGCGGCTACGGCTATCTTGTCAACATCGACCTTGACAGGGACACCGTCGCACTGCTGAAACAGCAGCTCAAAACAGATCCCAAGCTGACCGTTGTATACGAGGTCAAAAACGACGCCGCGCACAAAAACGGGGTGCGCGCATACACCGAAAGCAACGGGCGCTACGCCGTGAGTCCCAGCGTCGTGCTCAACCCGCCCGACCTTTACCACAAGAGCGGCCCGGCGTCTGCGGAGCCCCTCGCATTTGACGCCCCGCTTCCGAGTGCGAACTACACCGTCGAGGCCCTTGTGACCGGACCCGAAGCCCAAATCGAGGCCGGCTACGCCATCGCGGTGCACGACACTTCCGTGACGGTGACTGGGAGCGGCGTCCATCAGACGGCCACCGTCGACGCGGCGATTCGCAAAATCAGAGTGACGTTCTTCGAGGAGCAGATCCGCGTGTACGCAAACGACGACCCGCAGCCCGTCATAGACGTCTACGGCGACGCATTTGCGGACACCGACGTGACCGTTTCCGGCTCCTTGGCGGATGTACGGGTCATGCCCGAGACGTTCTCGGATCTGCCCGCCTATTTCCTGTCCGCGGCGTATGGCGGCGGCAAGATAAAAGCCAGTTTCGTAAACCAGGGCCATGAAAATACCCCCGTCTACTTGATCGCCGCCGTCTACAACGGCGACGGCAAACTCGTCAAGATCGAGACGGGCGACCCGCTGGATGTGCATACGAACCAGGTATTTGTCAAAGAATTCGATTTAAACATAAGCGAGTACGCGGGATGCACATTCAAGACGTTTGCCTGGCGGGCGGATTCTTATCTCCCCTTGGCCGATACCGCTTCACCCGCCGTGAAGATCGAACGCATTGTCAGCAACTCCACCTCGTCGCCCGCGGGCGAATCGGTCGAAAATCTCATCGACAACAACACGGCGACCAAATTGTTCACAAACGACGTGCCGCTCATCGTCGACATCGAATACTCCACCCCGGTCACGATTGATTCCTTCAGGGTCGGCATTGCCAACGACACCGCCAGTTACACCGGACGCAACCCGCGGGCGTTTACGATTGCCGGGTCAGACGACGGGGTCAATTACGACGAGCCCTTCTACACCACGAGCAACGCCGGCCTGCCCACGACCAACTTCGCCTTGGCGCACTTCTCTCTGGCCGCTCCGGCAACCTATCAGTACTACAGGCTGCGGATCACGTCAAACGTCTCCGGCACCGGCATGCAATTCTCCGAATTCAACCTGATCGGAGACTTCAATCGCGGCGATTTCAGTTAGCAATCAGGCAAACGCCCCATGAGAAGAGGCCTGCGGCGTCCTGTTTTTCAGGACACCGCGGGTCTTTTCCCCATGGAAGAACACAGCTCCCGATACCCCACCGTCACTGCGCCGCGAAGGTCACCGTCACTTTGAAGAGATCCCCATCGATGTCCACGTCGAGCCGGCCGCCGCAGAGGCGGGCGAAGCTCTCCGCGATCGAGAGGCCCAGGCCGCTGCCCTCCGTCGTGCGGGACGCGTCGCCGCGGGCGAAACGCTGTAAAATCTCCTCTTTGGTAAAATTCATCTCGTATCCCGCCGTGTTGCGGAGGAGTATGCGGGCGCTGTCCGTCCCCGCCTCCAAGTCCACGTACACCCGGGTGCCCGGTTGCGCGTACTTGAGCGCGTTGTCCAGCAGGTTTTGCAGTACGCGGTAGAGCTTACGGCCGTCGGCGTAAAGCTCCACCGGGTGCTCCGGCAGCCGGAGCCGCAGTATCAGGGACGACGCGTCGATGCGGTCGCGCATGTCCGCCACCGTCTGCTCTACCAGCTTTTTGAGGTCCAGCGTCTCCAGTTCGAGTGCGATGTCGCCGCTCGTGCTCTTCGAGAGGTCGAACAGGTCAACCAGGAGATGTCTCAGCCGCTCGGCCTTCTCCGCCAGTACGGACACATAATCCCGCGCGGTGTCGGAGAGAGTCTCCTCCCGCGAGAGCAGCTCGATGTACCCTATCAGGGAGGTGAGCGGCGTCTTCAGGTCGTGGGAGACATTGGTGACAAGCGCCGTCTTCATCTTCTCCGCCCTCAGCTGCTCCGCCAGGCTCGCGTCGAACCCCCGAGTGATCTCCCGGTAGGTCCGCCGATTGGCCAGCACGTACCAAACGGTGCCCGGCAGCATGAGTGCGAGAAAGACGAGCACATAGCCGGTCCTCCAAGTCTCTCCCACCACCACTACCAGCAGACCGAGTATCGTGCCGAGGCAGATATAGACAAGCTGCCGCCTGAAGAGCCGCTTGGTCGGCGGATGCCCGGCCCAGGGCCGCCAAGAGACGAGCGCCCGGAGGAAGCGGCTGGCCCCGCGCAGGATCCGGCCGATCAGACTGTGGGTGAAAAATCGGCCGTCCTTGGCCTGCCGGACCAGGGACAGAAACACCGCCAGCCAGGGAACGGAGACCCCCACCCCCGCCGCGCCGACTGTCCATGGGATCACGATCTCTTCGTAATAGGACCCCGTCGAAAATCCGCCGCTGTACGCGATTGACACAATCAATGTGAACAGCAGCGGCAGACCCGCGCACAGCAGCGTCAGATGACATTCGCCCCAGACTCGGTCGAGAAAAAACCGGCGCGTCCCGCTGTCGGCCGTCCGGCCGGCGCCGATGCACAGGAGGATCAACAGGAGCAACAGCAGGAGACCCAGTGCC
Organism: Oscillospiraceae bacterium; assembly: GCA_031265355.1. Taxonomy (NCBI): domain Bacteria; kingdom Bacillati; phylum Bacillota; class Clostridia; order Eubacteriales; family Oscillospiraceae; species Oscillospiraceae bacterium. The sequence continues at coordinate 48,718 of JAISCT010000017.1, forward strand.
GCCAACACGTACAGGTACGGCAGGATCAAGGCGCGGCCGATGCCCCACGCCTGCTGCTTTTCCGCAACCTGCGTCTCGTCCAGCGTGAGATAGACGTCGTATTTGGGCGACGGCGTCGGCCAACCTGCGCCCGCTTTCAGCGAACGCTGCAGCGCCGTCCCGAAATCCCACTGCTCATTTTCGTAGATAATATGGTATGCAGACCGCGGAAACACCGACGCGCCGTTCGGGATAAAGCCCACGCTCCGCGCATCGGACGCCACGTAGTAGTCCCGTACCAAGCTGCCCGGATACAGCAATCCCTGCGGCAGAGACGGTGTCCGCTGAAAGATCTCATAGGCCGTCTGTATCGCCTCCGTCAGCATATCCATCCGCGTATCGGCCGACAACTCGCCAAAGGAGGGCCAAAACGATATCTCCATGGTGAGATCTCCCGGCAGCGACACCTCTGGCAAGCTTATCATCTGCGGCAGCAGCATTTTTATGGACCATTTCTCTCGCCGGTAGGAAACCAAGATATCGTCCTCGTAGTGCCAGTTATGGCTGCGCACTTGCCTGCTCTCATCCGCGACGCTGAAGGCGTGTACAAACAGCGTCTCCAAATCTGTGTCCTCGAAGTATATGGGCGGGTCACTTTGAAACGGCTGCGTAGCGCGGTAGACCGCGTCGCCCACCTCACGCCTGAAAATCTGGCTGTCCAGATAGGTCGGCACCACCAGACTCTCAAATTGGATATTCCGCTGTCGCATGAGCAGCGTACAGAAGTACACCTCGACGCACAGCGCCGTCACCGCGGCCACCGCACCGAGGAAGAGCAGCGCGCGAACCGCGCGCCGGCTAAGGACGCTTTTCAGGGTGTTTTTCCATCTTGTAGCCAATGCCCCACACCACCTTTAAATAGTCCGGTTCGCGCGGGTTGATCTCGATCTTCTCGCGGATGCGCCGGATATGCACCATGACCGTGTTCTCCACCGAGTAGGACGGTTCGTGCCAGACCCGCTCGTAGATCTTCTCCGCGGAAAACACGACGCCGGCGTTTTGCATGAGCAGCGACACGATCTTGTACTCGGTGGCGGTGAGCCGCACACTCTCTCCGTCCACCAACAGCTGCTTGGCCTCCGTGTCGAGGATCAATCGGCCGTTCACAATCCGGGACGACCGGTAGCGGCTCTCGATGTCGCCCAGGGTCGTGTATCGCCGCAGCAGGCTCTTCACCCGGGCCACCAGTTCCTGCGGGTGAAAGGGCTTGGCCACATAGTCGTCCGCGCCCATTGAGAGGCCCAGAATCTTGTCGCTGTCCTCGCTCTTGGCGGAGAGGATGATGATCGGGATGTTGTCGTCCTCACGGATCCGCATCGTGGCGGAGAGACCGTCCAGCCGCGGCATCATCACATCCAGCACGATCAGCCGGATCTCCTCGCGCGAAAGGATCTCAAGCGCCTCCCGCCCGTCCGAGGCCGTATATACCTCGTACCCCTCCTGCGCGAGCAGCACCCGTATGGCCCGCGTGATCTCACGATCGTCGTCCACCACCAAAATGGTCTCCCGACCCATCGGACTTCCCCTCCTCTTTTCGCACGCCCTCGCCAACCGTCTCTCAGCGTAACAGGAATTTCTTACGGCAGACCCGACAATTTTCTTACGATTTTCTTACGAAAATAACGTGTCCCGCAAAAGTAAAAAGCCCTTGAAATCAAGGACTTTTCACCGCGGCGCCAGCCGCCTATTTGGTGGGGGAGGACGGATTCGAACCATCGAAGCGATCACGCAACAGATTTACAGTCTGCCCCCTTTGGCCACTCGGGAACTCCCCCCTGTCGGTTCCCCCGCAAAGACTCCGGGCGCACCGCCCGGAAGGTGGATGGAGCTGGTGACCGGAATCGAACCAGCAACCTGCTGATTACAAATCAGCTGCTCTGCCGATTGAGCTACACCAGCCTGTCGCGTCGCAACGGCAAAGCGCGAAGACTCAGTAATGGTTATTGTAGCAGAAATCCGTCCTTCTTGTCAAGGGCCGTCCCGTATTTTATTTTTTATTTTCGCTTTCGCCAGGCGGGCGTCCGGACCCGCCCACATGCCGCCACACATAGGGCAGCGTATATTTCACGGCCAGACCCACGAGCAGTCCCGTGACCGCGCCCGACACAAGCAGGACCGGCAGATAAGAAAACACGTAGGCGCTGCCTAGCACGGCGCAGGCGGCCAGCAGCTGCCCCAGATTGTGGAAGACCGCGCCCGTGATGCTGACGCCGACCGGGCTGATATTAAGTGCTGAGTGCTGAGTGCTGAGTGCTGAGTGCGGGGGACGGGGGGCTGCGTGCGAGGTGACGAGTGCGCGGGAGACGCGCAAAAGCGCGTACATGACGAAGAAACTGAGCAGAGACCCGCTGATGCTGTAAAAGAACGATACAAACGTGCCGGCCAGCAGCGCCGTCATCACGCACTTGAGAACGACGAGCGTCAGCACGTCCCGAAACGAAAACAGGTAAATCGCGAGCAGGATCAGAGCGTTGGGCAGCCCCAGCCGTACGCCGGGGATCATCACGTCCATCGGGATGGCCCGTTCCACGATGCCCAGGATCAGAGCCAGGGTCAACATCATGGCAAGCAGCGCAAAGCGCCGTACGGCCGAAAGCCCTTCCTTCGGATCAGCCGACAACGACATCCACCTCCCCTTCCGCACGCCCCGTGAGCTTGACGAGCACCCGGTGGGGCAGACAGGCGATGACGCCGCCGGACACGGAGACGCGCCCCGTGTGTACACAGGTGAGATTGCCGCAGTTGGCCTCCACCACCCGCACGCCATCCGGCTCGACGCGCAGCAGGTTCCAGCCGCCGTCCCCGGTCTCGATCCGCCGCTCGGTGACGGACCCGTCGAGGGGAATGCGCTCCACCAGCCGTCCATCGAGATAGACCTCCGCCGTCAGCGCGCCAGTGTCGCCGCCGTCCCGGGCAAAGACTAGGAAGAGCGCGCCGGCCAATACCAGTACGCCGACCAGAATGAGAACGTCGGCTTTTTTCATGGCGCGTTCACCCACACATAGCGCTCGTCGGCGACCGCAAAGACGTCCGCGAGACCCGGCGTCGTGTGGATCGTTCGGTCCGACGCAATCAGCACGCCCTCCACGCCGTCCAACGTGTCGAGCAGCGCCAGGGCGCCGTCGAGTCCCAGCACAAAACAGGCGGTGGAGAGCGCGTCGGCCCGGGTGGAATCGTCGCAGACGATCGTGGCGGAGAGCAATCCCGTCTCGGCCGGGCGGCCGGTGGCGGGGTCCATGATGTGGTGGTAAACGGCGCCGTCCTCCGCGACGAAGTAGCGCTCGTACCCGCCGGAGGTGACGACGGTGCCGTCGTACAGAGAGAGAACGCACGCGTACCCGTCCTCGCCGGGCGCCGGTTTGCGGATTCCGACCCGCCAGGGTTTTCCCTCCGGGTGGCCGCCGCGCAGCACCACATTGCCGCCGAAGTCCAAGATAGCGTGCGTCACACCGGCCTCGCCCAACAATCGGTTCGCCTCGTCGGCCGCATAGCCTTTGGCGATCCCACCCAAGTCCAGGCCCATACCGGCTTCGGGAAGATACACGGTGCGGTTCGCCTCATCCAGCGCCACCCGGCGGTAGTCGACCAGAGCGCGGACGCGCGCGACGTCGGCCTCAACCGGCACGGCGGCCGTCTCCGTACCGATGCCCCACAGCGCCACCAACGGTTCGATCGTGGGGTCAAACGCGCCGCCTGAGAGCTCCGCGATCTCCAACGCCCGCGCGAGGAGCCCGTAAGTGTCCTCCGACACCGGCGTCGGCGCCTGCCCGGCTGCGGCGCGGACAGCGCCGATCTCGCTGCCGGGGGTGTGGGCCGTCATGGTGTTTTGAATGACCTCGCCGCGCGCGCGGACCGCCGCCAGCGCCGCGTCGGCCTCTTTCTCGCTCATCTTGTCATACAAAGACACCGTGACGACGGTGCCGAACAGATCGTCCCATGTCACGGACACCGGCGTTCGCGCGGCAGACCCGCAGCCGGCCGTCACGGCCGCCAGCATAGCCGCCAGCGCGACACCCACCGCTCTCCTGTTTCGTCTCCAGTTCATATGCATCCCCATATCCATCCAACCTGTACGGCCGCCCTATCGGCCCAACCGCACAATAATACCTCGTTGCCGCGAAGCGGCAACACAAAACAAGAATTTAGGTTGTGGGTTGCAGATGCAACCCACGTTATTGTATCACACCCTCACCGCGCTGGAAAGTAAAAGTTTGAACTTTCGTACTTTTTGCGCGCGCACCCGAAAGAGGCAGGCCAAAGAGCGGGGGTTCTTTTCGGCGGACCCTCAGATCCGCCGATCGAGGCGCTCGACCTTGGCCTGCCGGAGCGCCGCAAAGCGCCCCGCGTCGATGGCGTCGCGGATCTCGGTCATCAGCCGGTTGTAAAAAAACAAGTTGTGCAGCACGGAAAGGCGCAGGGCCAAGAGCTCCCCCGCTTTGAACAGATGCCGCAAGTAGGCGCGGCTGAAGTGCCGGCAAAGCGGGCAGCCGCAGGCGCCGTCGACGGGCGCGGCGTCTCGGGCGTATTTTTCGTTTTTAATGTTCAGGCAACCTTCTTCGGTGTAGAGATGCCCGTGCCGCGCGTTGCGGGCAGGCAGCACGCAATCGAAGAAATCCATGCCGCGCGCCACCGCCTCCAGGAGATTGCCCGGCGTGCCCACCCCCATCAGGTACCGGGGCCGGTCCTCCGGCATGTGCGGCTCGACCAGGGAGATGATGCGGTACATCTCCTCGGTGCTCTCCCCCACCGCCAACCCGCCGATGGCGTAGCCGGGCAGCGCCAGCGCGGCGATCTCCCGCATGTGCGCGACCCGCAGGTCGTCGTATGTCCCGCCCTGGTTGATGCCAAAGAGCGCCTGGTTCAGGTTTTGCGCTCCGCCCTCGGTCGTCGTCAACCGCCGCTGCCATTCGTCCCGGCAGCGCACAAGCCAGCGCGCGGTGCGGGTGCAGGACGCCTCCACATAGTCGCGCGGCGCGGGATTTGAGACGCACTCGTCGAAAGCCATCGCAATGTCCGCGCCCAAAGACGCCTGGATAGCCACGGATTCCTCCGGCCCAAGGAAGAGCCGCCGCCCGTCGATGTGCGAAGCGAACCAGACGCCCTCCTCCGTGACGCGCCGCAGCGAGGCCAGCGAGAACACCTGAAACCCGCCGCTGTCGGTGAGTATGGGGCCGGACCAGCGCATGAATCCGTGCAACCCACCCAGAGCCCGGACAGTCTCCTCCCCGGGGCGCAGGTGCAGGTGGTAAGTGTTACAGAGCGCAACCTGACAACCGACGTCCGCCAGGTCGAACGACGACAGCCCGCCCTTGATGGCGGCCTGTGTGGCCACATTCATAAAGACCGGCGTTTGGATCTCCCCGTGGACCGTCCGGTATACGCCGCGCCGCGCGCGGCCCTCCGTCTTCAGCAAAACAAACGACATAGACAACCCGGGGCCGTCTTTTTAGACCCCGCCTCCGTTCTATTTGGCCGCCAATCCTGCCGCCCACTGGACGACGACGTAGATGACGGGCTGATGCAGCAGATAGATAAGCAGCGTACGCCGGCCGACGGCCGGCAGCACGGGCACGCGCCACGTGTAAAACCACGCGGGGAAACGCCGCTCCCGGATGTACGCGCCCAGCCAGACGCCCAGCAGATACAGGAAGAACCACGGGATGAGCGGGAAATAGTCGTAGGCGCGAAACCCCCGATACAAAACGCCGAACATGTACAGATATGGGAACCGCGAGGCGCCCGCGGCATAGAGCGGGAACCACAGATACCCCGCGACAAAGAGTGCGGAAAAAAGCACGGGCTGCCACCCGCGCGGAATGCGGTCCACCCAGACGGCGGGAGGGCCGCAGATCACCATGCAAACGCCCAAGCAATGCAAAATACCGAACGGGATCGGGACGTTCACAAACCCGGCGGCAAGCGACACCAGCAGCGCGCACCCGAGGACCTGCAGTCCGCGCCGCCGATTGTCCCGCGAGAAGCGAGCCGACACGCCGGCCAGCAGAATGAAAACGCCGGCAAAGAAGGGCTGCAGCACAGACAGCAGCGGGTTGAAGAGCAGACTATACGGCAAAAATCCCGCCGTCACGAGGTCGTACCCGGCGTGGTACGCCACCATCAGCAAGATCGACAAACCCCGCACGGCGTCGATGAGCTCGATGCGCGGCGCGGGGGCGCGGAGCCCGGGGTCAGACATTGAACCGGAACAGCACGACGTCGCCGTCTCGCATGACGTACTCCTTACCCTCCGAGCGCACGAGACCGCGCTCCCGCGCGGCGGCCATGGCGCCGGCGGCCATCAGGTCGTCGAAGGCGATCACCTCGGCGCGGATGAACCCGCGCTCGAAATCGGAGTGGATGACGCCCGCGGCTTGGGGGGCTCTGGTCCCCTTCCGGATGGTCCACGCACGCACCTCCGGCGGCCCGGCGGTGAGGTAGGAGATGAACCCCAGCAGTGTGTAGGAGGCGCGCACCAGCCTGTCGAGGCCGGCTTCTTCCAGCCCCAACTCGGACAGGAAGAGCGCCCGCTCCTCCTCCGGCAGTTCCGCAATATCCTGCTCCCATTTCGCGCAGATTGGAAGCACCTGCGCGCCTTCGCGCGCGGCGATTTCCTCCACGGCCCGCAGGTAGAGACTGTCCGCCCGGCCGACAAACCCGGTCTCGTCCATGTTGGCACAGTAGATGACAGGTTTGCCCGACAGCAGCGGCACCGAGGCCGTCAGCGCGCGTTCGCCCTCGTCCTCGCTGACAAACGAGCGGGCGGACCGGCCGGCGTCCAGGTGGTCCGACAGGCGCTTGAAGAGCGCCGCCTCCGCGAGGTATTTTCGGTCCCCTTTTGCCAGCTTGCCGGCTTTGTCGATCCGGCGGCCCACGAGCTCGATGTCCGAGAGGATGAGTTCCATGTTGATGATGTCGATGTCGCGAGCCGGGTCGGCGCCGCCTTCGACGTGGATGATGTTGTCGTCGTCAAAACAGCGCACGACATGGACGACCGCGTCCACCTCGCGGATGTGCGTCAGGAACTGGTTGCCCAACCCCTCGCCCCGCGACGCGCCGCGCACGAGCCCGGCGATGTCCACAAACTCGACGACCGCGGGGGTAATTTTCTGCGGGTTGTGCATACGCGCCAGCGCGGTTAGCCGCTCATCCGGGACAGAGACCATCCCCACATTGGGTTCGATCGTGCAAAACGGATAGTTGGCCGACTCGGCGCCCGCACGGGTGATCGCGTTGAACAGCGTACTTTTGCCCACATTGGGCAAGCCGACAATGCCTAATTTCATGGCGGCAACCACGCCCGGCTCGCATGTCAGACGCATCTCTGGTTCAAGTGTCAAAGCCTCTTTCGACACGCGAGCCGTCTTTCCCTTCCCGTCGGAGTCCGACGTCAGATTTCGACCTCCAGGCCGTCGTAGGCGACGCCGATGCCGTAGAGACGCAGACGCTCCTCCATGGGCCGGTGCAGGAATCCGGAGGTGTGCGAGAAATGGGTGGCCAGATAGCGCGTGCGCGCGGTGGAGCTCTTTTGCTGGAACAACCGGCGCTTGACGGTCACATTGTCTTCCAGCGTCATGTGGTTGGGCGTGTCGGAATGGATGGGGTTTGTGCAGTCCATACTGACCATATGCACCGAACGACCCACCAAAAAGTCCCATGTCTCTTCGGGGAAGAAGCCGGTATCGTTGGCGTAGAGCAGCACCTTGCCCTCCGATTCGATCAGATAGATAAAGGCGCCCGGGCAGTGGCGGGCCTGCAGCGGCGTGACAGTATATTTGCCGAAGGTGGCGGGCGTGAACAGTTTGAGCTCCGTGAACTCCATCAGCGGTTCCAAACGCGCCAGCTCGTCGGCGCCCAGCACCCGTTCCATGCGGTCCCAGACATCGTAACTGCCATAGACGTAGAGTTTTTTCCGTTCCGCGTGCAGGCAATAGGGCGCGCGCAGGTTAGAGAGTTCCGCCGCGTAGAAGTGGTCCGCGTGCGTGTGCGTCACCAAAAGATACTCAATTCCACCCATTTCCAGCTTCCACTCGGCGGCCTGCGAGAGCAGATCCGGCGGCAGATCCACAAGCAAGGCGCCGTCGATGAGCATCGACGACCGGCGGCGCACGTTTCGCCCGCCCTGCGCGCGCGACTCGCGGCAGGCGGGGCACTGACAAAATACGCCGGGAAATCCCTCCGCGGCGCCTGTACCAAGATATCGAATGTGCATGATAACCCTCCGAGCATTGCAATTGACAACAAAGCATTGACAATTTACATTTATTACCATATTTCGGACACAAACACGGGCGGCGCAGGCCATATCGGGTCTTCCGCGCCGTGACAGGCCGGAGAAGGCCGGATTTTCCGTGTGTTATGACTTAAACTAGAATTTAATTTTACCGTATCTTATGATTTCTGTCAACCTAGCTTCGGCAAAAATGTCCACACGGTGGAACACAAACGGGGTCTGGGCGTAGTCTGCACGCAAAACACTTGCCAGAGCGCCGCGCGCCATGTATAATGTAGGGGCATGGAGGAATAGCGAAGTGGTCATAACGCGGCGGTCTTGAAAACCGTTTGGGCGCAAGCCTACGGGGGTTCGAATCCCTCTTCCTCCGCCACCCATAAGTCAAGCCCCCAACAAACTTTTTAAAAAAATTCTTTCGGGAGGCTTGACTTATGTTTTTCTGTTGCGGCGACGCGAGGGCAAGAACGACCGCTTAGACTGTCACAAGAAAGGCAGGAGAATGATATGACTTGTTTCCATTGTAAAAGCGACACAGAGCAAAAGTTTAAGACCCACGCCGTCACGCTTGACAAGTGTGTTATTATCATCAAGAATGTTCCCACTGTGGTCTGCGAGCAATGCGGCGAGGCATATTTTACGGATGATGTCATGCAAAGTCTGGAGGCCATTATTGACCGACTGGAGTGTATCATCAAAGAGGTCGCTATTGTTGACTATGCCGACGTAGCATAGTGATACGCGAATAGAGCCACAGGTTCGAGTAAGGAATAATTAAGGCGGTGATATTACGCTTACTCTTGAAGCAATTCGCGATAGGGCGAAACCTGTCGCAAAAAAATATAATGTTGTTAGTCTTGAACTTTTCGGTTCATATGCAGATGGCACGGCAGATGAAAGCTCCGATGCGGATTTCCTCGTCTTGTTTGCCGCGCCCGTGCCGTCAATATTCAAAGTTATGGGATTCCGAGAAGAACTTTCACGCTCTCTCGGTCTGCCTGTTGACGTGGTTACGTTGCCTCTTGTCCGCCCCGACAAACTGCACGTATCATGCACGGAGAAAATCATATGAACGAACGTGACAAGACCAACATTGGACGAATCGCGGATGAGCTTCGCTATATAAAGAGCGTAACAGCAAAAACCTCACGCGATGAGTTTCTGCACGATGAAACCCTGCAACACGCACTGTCAATGTCGATACTGACAATCGGTGAGTGCGCTAATCATCTCTCCGATGACTTCAAGGACCGCCACCCGAAGATCGAATGGATTCAAATTGTGGCAGTTAGAAATATTGCGGCGCACGGCTATTGGCAACTCGATATGCGGCAAATTTGGCAAGCTATCGAGGAAGATATTCCGCAACTTAACGATTTTGTGTTCGGGTTATTAGACGAGAAAAGCATGTGCTAACCCAAGTTTCAGGGAAAAACCTGCAAGGCATTGGGAACGTCGGAGGGTACATGAGAAGATGTTTTCTTGATCATTTGCGTTGGATGGCAGTGCTGCTGCTTTTTCCATACCACACCTTTATGATTTACAATTCATTTGGAGAGAACTTTTATATCAAAGGGGCAAATGTGTCACTGACAACAGGGATTATGATTGCAATCGGACCTTGGTTTATGCCGTTGTTGTTTGTGATTGCGGGTATGAGCTCAGCGTTTGCATTGCAGAAAAGAACCGCGATGCAATATATAAAAGAACGGATTTCTAAACTGCTGATCCCCTTGCTGTCCGGCGTCTTACTGCTGATCCCCGTACAGACTTTTTTTGCGGAGCGCTTTCACAATGGATATACCGGGGGGTATTTTCAACAATACATACTATTTTTCACAAAGCCAACCGACCTTTCGGGATACACGGGAGGGTTCACGCCTGGCCACTTGTGGTTTATCTTTTATTTGTTTGTTATCTCTCTGGTTGCTTTGCCCATGATGAGCGCATATCAAAGGGCAAACAGAAAGCTCTCTTTTCAAAAGGTAAATTTACCTCTTTTACTTCTCTTATTTCTTTTGCCTTTGTTTGGTACATTTATAGTGAATATAAAAGGAAAAAGTCTCGGCGAATACTTTGTGTATTTCCTACTCGGCTGCTTCTTTTTATTCGATGAGAATGTCCTTGAAAAAGTCGATAAACATCGATTTTTACTATTGATTCTTTCTGCCCTCTCCATGACCGTAGTGTTGCTGTGCTGGTGTGGAGTTTTTGGCGATATCCCCGATATTGTTTATGATATTTTTTCCCACTTTTATGCGTGGGCGGCGATTTTATCCCTCATGGGAATGGGCAGACATTGTTTGAACTTCAAAAACAAAGTGACCGACTACTTTTCGACCTCCTCTTTTTCTGTATATATTTTCCATCAATCATGGATTGTGGCCGTAGCATATTGCATATTTATGTTGACAGACAATATACTGATGCAAATCATTCTGATTATGACAGTGAGCATCTTAGCCACATTCGCGACATATGAGCTGTGCAAAAGAACACGCATCACAAGGTTTTTATTTGGGATTAAATCTCCCAACTAGAAAAATCCTCTGATGAAACAGCAAGAGGTTCCACAAGGAGAGAAAAAATGAAAACGCGCCATCCCCATCGAATCGGCAAGAAGACTCTGACATTCGGATTTGCGATTGTTATCTTGTTCTCGCTAATGGCGGCTGCCGTAAGCTGTTCGGCCACTTCGAAGACACAAACATTCGCCTATACGCCAGATTTCACGAGTGTAATAACCAACCCGGAGAGAGGATATTTTGAAAATTTTAGCGGGCTTGACCCTCTTCATCCGCAGGATTTCGAGGAGGACTACGCACAGTGGCTCACCGATCCGGAATATGATTCCTGGTATTTGGGCGGCGGTTATCTGAAACTGCTGCGCTCATCGCGTCAAGACGGGGTTACGATGCTGGATGCCAATATATACGTGAACAAATACATCAATTCGCCCGAGCTGCCTCAGTCCTTCTTGGACGAACTTTCCAGGGCATTGCAGGTTGTACGGGAAGCAAGGATGAAAATCACTCTGCGCATAGTATATGCGGACGCTTGGACGCCGATGGTTGTCGAGAAGAACTATTTGCGGCATATTGAGCAAATCGGAGCGGTCATTACCGAAAACTCCGATATTGTGGAGAGCTTATCCGCCGGGATACTCGGCCCGTGGGGAGAGTGGCATAATGACGACGACTATGTCATGGTGGACAATAAGTCCTATAAACGCGAAGACCGTCCTGAATACGAAAACGGCATGCCAACGACAGACATAAACTCTCCGGAGCAAGGCGCGCAGCGCTATCGGCTTATTAAACAGTTACTCGATCACACGCCGGATACCATACCTGTCGTCATGCGCTACGTCGAATTCCTTATGGAGATAAAAGCGTTGGCGGAGAACCCTCCGCAGGGCGCGACCATATTGACCCAGGCGCAGCTTGACCGCCTGGGCCTGCACGACGACTCGTTCGCGTCGTTCGTCATGAGCCATACGCGCGCCGGGGGTTGGGAAGAGGCGTTTTACCCCTATTGGGACGATGACAAGAAATACGACCAAGTCAACGAGGTTGCGGCGTTTGCGGCTCAGCTTGAGACATCGTACGGAGGCGATGTCCTGCAATACGGAGAAACGACATGGTACCCTGACGACGACCTCGACTTCGGCAAAGACGACCCCTTGGCCAATACCGAGGTGGTTGACGCGGGCGCGCAACTGGCGCTCAGTGAAGCCGCGGCAAGAAAGCTGACTATGATAAACCGCAGCTGGCATGTCAAGCATCTTGACTTTTGGAAAGGCATCTGGCTCCCCGCCTCCGGCAACGACCCCGCCGAGAGCGCCTACACCCGTCTTGAGCGCAAACTCGGCTACAGGCTTCGCCTTGACACAGCAGCGTTTACCACCAACGCCAAGAACGGGGACACTTTCGCTATCAGGGCAATACTTCACAACGACGGCTACGCGGGCATCATCAGGCTTCGTCCGATATTTGTGGTGTTCGATGACGGCGTCAACCGCTACGACATCGAGCTTATGAACGTGGACGCTCGCACATGGCTGAGCGGCGAAAACAGGTTAGACGCTTCGGTGACGCTCCCTAAGGATATGGAGACGGGCGAGTACGCAGTCGCGCTATGGCTTCCGGATTATTATGAGAACCTGCGCGGCCTGCCGGCGTATTCCGTGCGGTTTGCCAACAAGGGTATCTGGTGCGGAAGCAAGGGCTACAACTACCTCGGCACGATCAAGTACCAAAGGGACGGTCGGTCCGTTGTCCATCCGCTGTCAGACGAATTTGTAGCCGAACTCGGCGAAGACCCGGACAATCCAAAAGGCGGACACAATTTCCAGCCAACATTTGACCCCGCGTTTATCCATGAAACATGAATGGTTCAGGTGTCAGAAGTGCGTAGAACAGTTGCCCCCTCCTTATAAAATTGAAGTACAAATTTCAATTTTATAAGGAGGACTTTTTTACAAAGCCGAATACATCAAACAACGTGGTTTTTCCTACCCCGTTGCGACCAACGAATACGGCCATCCCCGGCAGATCCGTCAAGCTCACGTTTTGTAATGATTTAAAATTGTGTATTTCAAGCGACTCTATCCTCATATCCCCACCTCCAAAAGCAAGGGCGGCATCCTGCCGCCCGCGGTTGCGATGCATGATAAGCTACAACACCGCGAGGAAACGGTCGAAGGCGGCCTGGCCGGCGGCGTCGCGTTTGAAGACACCGGCCTGTTCCAAAATGGCGGTGAAGGTGCGGCCGAGCTCATCTCGGATGATCTCATCCACATTGTCCGGCCCGATGGCGGGATAGCTCCCCCGCCATCTCGCCACCCAGTGGGCATGTTTTTGGATCTCCTCGACAAAAGCCACATCCTCGCCGGCGAGCAGCGCTTGCTTCAGCCGCTCCATCTCTTCCAGCAGGCGCGCCGGCAGCACGGCCAAACCCATCACCTCGATGAGACCGATGTTTTCCTTCTTGATGTTGTGATACTCCGCGTGCGGATGAAATACCCCCAGCGGATGCTCCGGCGTCGTGATGTTGTTGCGCAATACGAGATCCAGCTCAAATTTTTCCCCCCGCATCCGCGCGATGGGCGTGACCGTGTTGTGCGGCACACCGTCGGAGTGGGCGAAGACCCCCGCCGGCTCGTCCGAATACCCGCGCCACGCCGCCAAAATGTGCAGCGCCGCCGCCACCAGCTTCCGCTTGTCCGCGTGCGCAATGCGAATCACACTCATCGGCCACTTGACTACGCCCGCCTCCACGTCCGCAAAGCCGCCGCCGAGGGCGACGGATCGCTCGACGGGCGCCAACTCCATCGCAAAGGTGTAGCGCCCGCCCTGGAAGTGCTCGTGACTCAAAATGCTCCCGCCCACAATCGGCAGCTCTGCGTTGGAACCGACAAAGTAATGGGGGAACTGCTCTAAAAACCCCAGGAGCTTTTCAAACGTACCCCGATTCATCACCATAGGCACATGCGCTTGGTTCAGCACAATGCAGTGCTCCCGGTAGTAGATGTAGGGCGAGTACTGCAGCCCCCACGCCTCGCCGCCGAGTCCCATTGGGATGATGCGGTGGTTGTGCCGCGCGGGGTGATCGATGCGCCCGGCGTAACCCTCGTTTTCCATGCAGAGCATACAGGCGGGGTACCCGCCGTGTGGCTGCAAACGCGCCGCCGCAATGTCCTTCGGGTCCTTCTCGGGCTTTGCCAGGTTGATCGTGATGTCGATAGCGCCATACGGCGTTTGCGTCTTCCAACGGCGATCGAGCGCCGTCCGGTAGCGGCGGATGTAGTTTACGTCCTGGCTGAGGGCATAGAAATAGTCGGTCGCCTCCCGCGGCGAACGGGCATAGGCCCTATAAAACGCATCCACCACTTGGGCGGGGCGGGGCGTCAGAATCTCCATCAGTGCCGTCTCGTATTGGTCGCGCGCGGCGGGACTGTCCGCAAAAAGTCCCTGCCGCGCCGCGTGAGCCGTCAATGTTTCGAGGATCTGCTCCAGCGGCGGTTCCGGCGGTACGGCGTCCGTACCCTCCGCCGCGGCCGGCGGCTCGTAGGCGGAAAGAGCGAGCCGCTCCAAAAGGCGGTTGCGGGCGTAAATCTCCTCAAAGGGGACGAGCAATCCGGTCCGTTTCGCATAGCGCAGGAGAGCGTCAATCGCGCGGCAGACCATCATGCCCCTCCAAACCCGTCCGGATGCGCCTGATGCCAGGCCCACGCGGACGCCACAATTTCATCGATGTCGGTGCGCTGCGGGTTCCAGCCCAGCACGCGCCGGATCTTCTCGCTGGAGGCGACGAGCTGCGCCGGATCCCCCGCCCGGCGGGGGGCGACTTCGTTGGGAATCGGCCGGCCCACCACGCGTTCCGCCGCGCGGATGACCTCTTTTACCGAGAAGCCGTTGCCGTTACCCAGGTTGAAGATGTCGCTCGGGTTGTCGTCCACCAGCAGGTACAACATGGCCAGGATGTGCGCCTGCGCCAGATCGCAGACGTGGATGTAGTCGCGGATGCAGGTGCCGTCGGGCGTGTCGTAGTCGTCCCCGTATATGTCCACCCGCGCGCGCTTCCCAAGGGCCGCCTGCAGCACCAGCGGCACCAAGTGCGTCTCGGGATCGTGCGCCTCGCCGATCTGCCCGCTCTCGTGCGCGCCGCTGGCGTTGAAGTAACGCAGAGAGACGTAACGGATCCCGTGCGCCACCTCCGTCCAGTGAAACATCTTCTCCATCGAGAGCTTTGTCTCTCCGTATGTATTGGTGGGACGGGTGGGGTCGCTCTCGAGGATGGGCACCCGCTCCGGCTCGCCGTAGGCGGCGGCAGTGGAGGAAAAGACGATCCGTTTGACATCGTGCGCCACCAGGCTCTGGAGTAAAATGCGCGTGCCGTTTACGTTGTTGTCGTAATATTTGAGCGGATTCGTCATGCTCTCGCCCACCAACGAGTTGGCCGCGAAATGGATCACCGCGCCGACATTGCTGTGCGACAGCAAGTCGTCCAAAAAGGCCCTGTCGCGGATATCGCCCTGCCGAAAGACCGCCTTGGGGTGAACCGCCTGCCTGTACCCTGTCTCCAGATTGTCCGCGACGATTACGTCGCAGCCGCTTTCCACCAGCGCATAGACGGTGTGAGAGCCGATGTAACCGGCGCCCCCGAGTACCAATACCTGCTGTTTCATATTCTCCTCCTTGTAGGAACTATTAAACCGAATTCTTGTCTGCGGAGATCAAAACGCCGGACCCGGCAGACAGTACCCGCCCACCGGCCGCACCATCAGCGGATAACAGCAGCCGCCGCCAAAGACGCGCGTCATCTCCGCCGTAAACGCCGCCGCCTGCACGCGCGGTACCAGCGCCTGTATCGTGCCGGCGAATCCGCCGCCGTGCACACGCCACGCCCCGGTGTCCGCGAGCATCCGCTCCGAGAGCGCCAGACCCAGGGCCACGCTCCGCTCCCCCGTGTGCGTCACCGGGAAGATGTTTTGCAGCAGTTTGAACGATGAATCGCCCGACGCGAGCATCAGCGTGCGGTACGTCTCCATGTCGCCGTCCTCCAGCGCTTTGGCCTGGTGTACCACGCGCTCGTTTTCTCCAAAGAAATGTATCGCGCGCAGCACGCCCCGCTGGGGCGCCTGCTCACGCAGCACGGGCAGCGCCGCATAAAACGCCTCCTGGCTGACGTCGCGGAGCACCTCTTTGTCAAAGTAGGCGGCCACGGCGCGCATCTCCCCCGGGATATCCGCGTACTCCTGCGTCAGATCGGCGTGATCTCCCCTCGTGTCGACAATACACAGCGTGTACGCCGGCGGAAAACCGTCGCACGCGAGCCGCCGCACCAGCGGCTCTTCTGTGTCCTTGAAATCGATGCTGACGATCCCGCCTACCGAGGACGACATCTGGTCCATCAGCCCGCACGGTTTGCCAAAATAGACGTTCTCCGCGTACTGGCCAATCTGCGCCACCCGGGGGGCGCCGATGCGGCCCGCGTTGTAGAAATGGTTCATGAGCGTGCCAAACAACACCTCAATGGCCGCCGAGGAGGAGAGTCCGCTCCCCTTCGGGACGTCCGACGTGAGATGCGCGTCAAACCCCCCCGCGCGGTACCCGTGGTTTCGCATCCCTACAGCCACGCCGCGGATCAGCGCCTCCGTCCGGTTGACCTCCTCCGGATGGAGCGCCGTGTCGTCCACGTTGATGTCGATGTCGCCGTAGCTGTCAAACATCCGGACCCGTCCATCCTCCGCGGGCGCGGCCACAGCCAGAATGTCCAGCGCCACCGCGGCGGCCAGCACGCGTCCGCGCTGGTGGTCCGTGTGGTTGCCCGAGAGCTCCGTCCGACCCGGCGCGGAAAGGAACGCGAAGGGGTGATTTCCAAATCTTTCCACATACCGTCGTGCGGCGGCGAGGTACCGCGCCGCCTGGTCGCGCGCGCCGTCTCCGTAGAGCAGCGTGAGCGCCGTGAGACCCGCCTGCGAGGTCAGATAGGCCTCCCACGCGGCGAGGTCGTGGCACAGCTGTTTCATACTCTCACACCTGTCGTTTTTACGGTTCAGGCGTCAGTCAAGACGTTTGACACCTGAACCTTTTATTCATTATATCATCAAAATCAAGCGCTTGGCAATGATATCCCCCTCGATTTTTTGCGACAGGGGCGCAGCCGGTTGGCCGCGCCCCTGTCGTCTGTAATTACGATACATTCACCCGTTTGGTCGGCGCCTTGGTCTTGGTCACCTTCGGCACCGGGAGACGCTTTTGTTTCTCGGGGTCCCGCAAAATTTCGGGCGGCGCCTTGCCGTAAATCGTGTCGGCCGTGACGACGACGCGCTCGATCGTATGATCGGAGGGAATCTCGTACATGATGGGCGTCATAGACTCCTCGATCACCGCGCGCAGGCCGCGTGCCCCAATGTTCCGCTCGACCGCGCGGTCGGCCAGCGCCTCCAGCGCGTCCTTGGCAAACGCCAGCTCCACGCCGTCGTACTCGAAGAGCTTTTTATACTGCTTGGTCAGCGCGTTCTTCGGCTCCGTGAGAATCAGGATGAGCTCATCCCGCGTCAGTGTCCCGAGTGGGGCAATGACCGGCAGGCGGCCGACGAGTTCCGGGATGATGCCGTACTTGAGCAGGTCGTGCGGCTGGATCTCGGCCAGAACGGAGGTGAGATCCTTCTCCTTGCGACTCACGACCTGCGCGCCAAACCCAAGGCCTTTCTTGCCCATCCGGTTTTCGATGATCTTGTCGATGCCGTCGAAGGCGCCGCCGCAGATGAAGAGGATGTTCGCCGTATTGACCTGAATGAACTCCTGGTGGGGGTGCTTGCGCCCGCCCTGCGGCGGCACATTGGCAATGGTCCCCTCCAAGATCTTGAGCAGTGCCTGCTGTACGCCCTCGCCGCTCACATCCCGCGTGATGGAGACGTTTTCGCTTTTGCGGGCAATCTTGTCGAGTTCATCGATATAGATGATCCCGCGCTCGGCCAGTTCGATGTCGTAGTCGGCGGCCTGGATGAGGCGGAGCAGAATGTTCTCCACATCCTCGCCCACATAACCGGCCTCTGTCAGTGTAGTGGCGTCGGCAATGGCAAACGGAACATTCAAAATGCGGGCCAGCGTTTGGGCAAAATGCGTCTTGCCGCAGCCCGTCGGCCCCAGCATGAGGATGTTGCTCTTTTGCAGCTCCACATCTTCGCCGCCGCCGTAGTTCACGCGCTTGTAGTGGTTGTACACGGCGACGGAGAGCGCAATCTTGGCCTTTTCCTGCCCCACCACGTACTGATCCAAAATGGCGCGGATCTCCTGCGGATTCGGCAACGCATCGGCGGATTCGAAATTCCGTTTGGGTGGCACCTCAAACCCTTCATCCAGGATATTGAGGCAGAGATGAACGCACTCGTTGCAGATATAGGCGCCGGGCCCCGCGATCAGCCGCTTGACCCTGTCCTGGCTCTTCCCGCAGAAAGAACAAGTGACGGTCCTTTTGTCGTCGGACTTTGGCATGGGTTACCTCCATTTTGCTGCCGGACGGCAATGATGATTCGGTATCGGTCGGCCAGGCGGCCGTCGGTTTTGTTATCGTTTGTCGAGCACTTTGTCGATCAGGCCATAGGCCAGGGACTCCTCCGCCGTCATGAAATTGTCGCGCTCGGTGTCGCGCTCGATGACGTCAATCGGCTTGCCGGTGATGTCCGCAAAAATCTTGTTGAG
The DNA here is from genome assembly GCA_031265355.1 of Oscillospiraceae bacterium. NCBI lineage: Bacteria > Bacillati > Bacillota > Clostridia > Eubacteriales > Oscillospiraceae > Oscillospiraceae bacterium. Next base: position 67,195 of record JAISCT010000017.1, read on the forward strand.
ATTGTGCCGCACCCGTATGATGTGCTCGGCGTGGATCTTGACGTCGGACGCCTGCCCGCGCGCGCCGCCGGAAGGCTGGTGGATCATAATTTCGGCGTTTGGCAACGCAAAACGCTTACCCTTGGTACCGGCGGCCAGCAGAAAGGCGCCCATGGAAGCGGCCATGCCCACACACATCGTGGACACGTCGGCCTTGATATAATTCATCGTGTCGTAGATCGCCATACCGGCCGTGATCGACCCCCCCGGGCTGTTGATATAAAATTGGATCTCGCGGTCGGGATCCTGGGCTTCCAGGTACAGAAGCTGCGCCACGACCAAGCTGGCCGTCACGTCGTTCACTTCTTCCGACAAAAATACAATGCGATCGTTGAGCAGGCGGGAGTATATATCGTAGGAACGCTCTCCGCGGTTTGTCTGCTCCACAACAATGGGGACAAGGCTCATGACAATCACTCCTTCCTCACAAATCAGTCCTCACAAATCAGTGACAGCAAATCGGTCACAGGGGTCGAGTCTTCCCAAAACGGACAAATCTATACACGCCCCAAAGAGGCTGCGGTCACTCGTCTTCCGAGGCGTCCGGATCTTTCTCGGCCGCCTTCCTGCGCGCGGGTTCTTTCGACGGCGCGGCTTCGGCCTTTTTAGATGCTTCAAATACTTCGGCGGAGACATCCGCCGAAGCGGCCTCCCCCGCCGCCTCGGGCGGTACCGTGTCGGGAACCGCGTGCGCCTGCACCAGAGCCGCCGCCTCTCTGACCATCAGACGGCGGCGCAATGTCTTCTCGTCTATGACGCGCTTGAGCTCCTCCACCGGTTTGCCGACCTGCTCCGCCAGCGTCTCGTACTCGGCGTTCATCTTCTCTTCGGAGATCTCCAGCCGCTCAAGCGCGGCGATTTTCTCGCAGGCCAGATCCGCGGTGATCTGCCGGCGGGCCTTCACGCGCAGCCCGTCGCACAGCGTCTCGAACGTCTGCCCGAGAATGTTCAGATAGGCGTCGAGATCCATCCCATGGGACAAGAGGTTGCCCTGTATCCGCTCCAGCATGGAGCCAACCTCCTCCTCCACCATCGCATCGGGGATCTCGACTCGGGTCTCGGCGACCAGTTTGTCGACAAGCGCATCCTCATAGGCCTCGTCGGACGCCCTCTCATACTGCGCCGTCATTTTGGCCCGGATGTCGGCGCGCAATGCCTCCAGCGTGTCAAACTCCGACACATCCTTCGCGAACTCGTCGTCCAGCTCCGGTTCCTCCGACTCCTTGACCTCGTGGACGTGCACCGCAAAGGCCGCTTCCCGGCCAGCCAACTCCGGCGCGTGGTATTCTTCCGGGAAGGTGACCGTGACGCTCACGTCCTCGCCGGCCGCACGGCCGACGAGCTGCGTCTCAAAACCTGGTATGAACTGGTTTGACCCCAGGACAAGCCGCGTGTTCTCGCCCTTGCCCCCCTCAAAGGAGGCTCCATCCACAAAACCCTCATAGTCGAAAGTCACCGTATCGCCATCTTTGGCGGGGCGGTCGACTACGAGGAGGCGGGCGTTTCGGGTACGCATCCGCGCCAGCTCGCTTTCGACGGCCTCGCCCGGGAGCTCCACGGGCGGTTTGAAGGCCGTCAGGCCTTTGTACTGCCCCACCTCGGCCTCGGGACGCACATGGACGCGCGCTTTGAATGAATACCCCTCGGGTCCAATCTCCAGAATCTCGATGTCGGCCTGCTCCACCGGTTCGACGCCGGCCTCCGCCGCGGCCTGCTCGTAAGCGTCCGGGTACGAGGCCTTCACCGCGTCCTCATAGAACACGGACGGGCCGTATATGGTCTCCACCATCTTGCGCGGCGCCTTGCCGCGGCGAAACCCCGGCACATTGAAGCGGCTCGCCCCACGCCGGTAGGCCTGTTGCACGGCCTCTTCAAACGTCTCCGCGCCCACCTCTATCGTGAGCGTCGCCAATTGCTTTTCGTCCCTCTCCACCGCCTTCAACGCCATGCGGACACTGCCTCCTTCATGTCTCCCAAGTTATACCCCGGTAGAGGGCGGTGTTTCACCGCCCACAGAGATACCCATTTCAGCTTATCGTACCACACTCGCTCCAAAAATGCCACAACATTTTGTTTCCCAGCCCGCATCTTTGTGAATGAATCTTCATAAAACGCTCTGCCCCCCGCCCCGCCATCGTATCGTCACCTATTTCATCGTCATTTTCAGAGAAAAATTCAGCCTTCCGGCCATTTTATTTTGCGCCGCCGCGCGTCAAGCACCCTAGAGAATCCGCGCAGGCCGAAAATCAAGGTAGTCGGCGGAAATCAGCGTGTATTCGATGCCGCGATAGTCCCCCTCGATGGCGCGGCCGTGCGCCGCGCCGTGGAGATGGCCGTAGTAGCAGCGCGCCGCGCCGAACCGGTCGAGCAAATCCACGATCCCGTCGCAGCGATAGCCCTCATAGAGCGGCGGATAGTGGAGAAAGGCAAGCAGCCTCTCCCCCGCCGTCCCATCCGGCAGCAGGACGCGCCCCGCCTGAAGGGAGGCCTCCAGACGCGCGCACTCCCGCAGGAAGACTTTCTCGTCGTGCGTACCCCTGTCGTCCTCCTCAAAAAACCAGCCGCGCGTGCCACACAGCGCCCGGTCTTCATAGGCAAAGGCGTTGTTGTGCAGGATTTCGAAGCCCGCAAAACCCTTTTCGGCAAAAAACCGCCGCATCTTCGCGGCCGTCGTCCACCAGTAGTCGTGGTTGCCCTTCACGAGCAACTTGCGCCCGGGGAACGAGGCCAGAAACGCGAAATCCGCATAGGCCTCCTCGAGATTCATGGCCCAGGAGAGGTCGCCGCACAGGACGATCGTATCGTCCCCGGTCAAAACGGAGAGCCCGCGGGCGATCTTGTCCACATAGCCCTCCCACGCGCCGCCGAACACATCCATGGGTTTGTCCGCGCCGAGAGAGAGATGCAAGTCGCCCATCGCGTAAAGCGCCATTCCGCCAGCCTCCAAAGTCAACATATATCGCGGGCCGTCACGCAAGGAAAGCGCGCACGACCTGTTCCATCCCCGCCGCGTCCGTGACGCCGTCAAACCGGACCGGCTTGGTCCACAGGTCCGCGAGCGCCGGCGGCGGCGACACCCCGCTGAGAGCGGCCAGCGCCTCCATCTGCGCCTCCTCCGGCCCGTCCGCCTGCACCCGGCCCAGGGCCGAGAGCACGGCGCCGCAGAACTTGAAGGGGCTGGCCGTCGAGGCGACCAGCACGGGCGTTTTGTCCCCGGTCTCGGCACGGAAATCCCCGGCCACGCGCAGCGCCACCGCGGTGTGCGGGTCGATCAGGCAGCCCCGACTCTCATACGCGGCGCGGATCTCCGTCCGCGTGCCGGCGTCGTCACAGCAGCCGGCGTAAAACCGCGCGGCAAAGCGCGCGCGCAACGTCTCCGGGAGCTCGTAAGCGCCCTCGCGGCCCAGGCGGTCCATACAGTCCCGCACCAGAGCGGCGTCTCCCTCCGAAAGCAGGTACAGCGCCCGCTCCAAATTGCTCGAGACCAGGATGTCCATAGAGGGCGACAGCGTGTTGTAAAAGACACGGCGGCGGTCATAGCAGCCGTCGCGGATGAAGTCCGTCAGCACATTGTTGCGGTTGGACGCACAGAGCAGCCGCGCGACCGGCAGTCCCATCTCCCGGGCCATCAGCACCGAGAGGATGTTGCCGAAGTTGCCCGTCGGTACACAGACGTGAATGGGCGCCCCCATCGCCACGGCGCCGCGCCGCACGAGGTCGCAGTAAGCGGAGAAATAATAGGCGGCCTGCGGCACCAAGCGCCCCAGGTTGATCGAGTTGGCCGACGAAAAGAAGCAGCCCTTCTCGTCCAGCGCCGCCCGCAGCGCCGCGTCGGAGAACAGCGCCTTGACGCCGGTCTGCGCGTCGTCGAAGTTACCGCGCACGGCGCTCACGCAGACGCCCTCGCCCTCTTGCGTCACCATCTGCAGCTCCTGCACGCGGGAGACGCCATCTTTCGGGTAGAAGACCAGGATCTGAATGCCTGGCAAGTCCCGAAAGCCCTCCAGCGCCGCCTTGCCGGTGTCGCCCGACGTGGCCGTGAGGATCAGCACCCGGCGCGTGTCGCCCGTCTTGGGCAGCGCCGCCCGGAGCAGGTGCGGCAGCATCTGCAGCGCCATGTCTTTGAAGGCGCAGGTGGGGCCGTGCCACAGCTCCAGCAGGTGTACGCCGTCGTCAAACGAACGCACCGGCGCGACCTCGGGAGCGTCGAATCGGCCGCTGTCATAGGCCTGCCGGGCAAATCCCACAAGCTCCGCCCCGGTGAAGTCCGTCAAAAAGAGCGCCATGACGCGCGCCGCGCGTTCGGCATAGGAAAGCGCGGTCAGCTCCGGCACAAAGTCCGGCGGCAGCGCCGGCAACCGCGCGGGCGTATAGAGCCCGCCGTCCGGCGCGAGACCCCGCACAATCGCCTCCGCCGACGATGCCTCCGCCACCTGACCTCTTGTACTCACATACCGCATATTCGTTCCACAACCCCTGCCATATTGTGATAAAAGATATCCAGCACCGTGTTTTCCGGATAATTCTTTCGGAGCAGCCACTCATACAGGCCGTCCAGCTCTCCGATGCCCCGCACGCCCGCCGGTAGCTGCGCGCAGCCGTCGAAATCGCAGCCGAGACCGATATGCCGCACCCCGCCCAGGGCGGCGAAGTGCTCGATGTGAGCCCCCACATCCTCCCAGGTGGCCGTCTCTCCCGCCGTCAGAAACACGGCGTATAAATTGATCCCCGCCAGGCCGCCGGCCGAGACGAGCGCCGCAAACTGCCGGTCCGTCAGGTTCCGCGGGTGGTCGCAGACCGCGCGGGCATTCGAGTGGCTGGCTACAAACGGGGCGCCCTCCATCGTCTCGACCACATCCCAAAAACTCCTGTCGGAGAGATGGGAGACGTCGACGATCATCGGCAGGCTGCGCGCCAGGCGCAGGAAGGAGACACCGCGCGGCGTCAGCCCACCGCCCGCGCCGCCCACACCGCCGGCCAAGACGTTATCGCGGTTCCAAGTAAGACCCACCATACGCGCACCCTGTTCCCAGGCTGCGCGCAGCCGCGCCTCGTCGCAGCCCACTACCTCCGCGCCCTCCAGCGAGAGAAACGCGGCCAGTCTGCCCTCCATGCCCGCTCGGCGGGCCTCTCCGGCCGTGCGGCACAGCGTGACCCAGTCGGTGTGCGCCGCGAACAGACTGCTGGCCAACGGGCTCAGAACATCAAAATCGAAACCGTACACCGCAAAAAACTGCGCCGCCGGACGGTACGCCGCCGCCCGGCGCAGGTCGAAATGTCCGTCGTTTTCAAGCAAATCGCCGCCTTGCCTGTGCAGGCGGGAGAGCGTATCGGCGTGGGCGTCGAAGACAGGCCGCATCGTACACCTCTCTCTGTGAGGGGCTGCCAAAACAGTCCCTCAGTTAGTACCTTATTGCCGCGGAGCGGCCATAAAAAACAAGAATTTGGGTTATGGGTTGCAGGTGCAACCCACGTTAGATTATGGTTGTTCAGAAGGCATTTACGATGTGATGTATGCGCGGGGCCTTGTCCGATAGACCCAAAATGACCTCGATGACATCGAACCGGGCGGGCCGCCGGTCGCCGCCGTGACCGGCCAGCCACAACGAGGCGGCGGTCCGCATATGCGCCCGCTTCCGGGCCGTGACCGCCGCGCCGGGCGGCGCAAACGCAGCCGACGCGCGGCACTTGACCTCCACAAACACGACGACGGCGCCCTGCGCGGCCACAATGTCGATCTCCCCCGCGCGGACGCGGAAATTGCGCGCGAGGATCTCGTAACCCTTGGCTTTCAGATGCTCCTCCGCAATCCGTTCCCCCGCGCGGCCCCGCGCGGCCGGGTTCACAGACCGCCTCCGGCGGCTCGGAACCGACGCAGAAAGTGCGCCCGGTGGACCGGCGTGGGCCCCAGCGCGCGTAGCACCTCATAATGCATCTTGGTGGGGTACCCGCGGTGGCGCTCAAAGCCGTAGGCCGGGTACAACCGGGCCAATTCGTCCATGCGGCGGTCCCGCGTCACTTTGGCGAGGATCGAGGCCGCCGCCACGCAGGCGCTCCTGTTGTCCCCTCCCACCAGACAGCGCACAGGCGCGGAAAAATCGCGGGCGACATTGCCGTCGACGAGCGTCAGATCGGGCCGCACGGACAGCGCGGCCACCGCGCGGCGCATGGCCAGTTGGGACGCGCCCAAGATGTTGTATGTTTCGATCTCAGCCACCGACGCCTCGGCCACCGCCCAACACAGCGCCTCCCGGACGATGCGGTCAAACAGCGCCTCCCGGCGGCGTGGGGAGAGTGTCTTTGAGTCTCGCACCCCTTCTATGGGGGCGGAGAGCACGACGGCGGCGGCCATCACCGGCCCGGCCAGCGGGCCACGGCCCGCCTCGTCCACGCCGCAGAGCACCCGGGGTCCCCCGGCGCGGACCGTCTCGTCAAACACCCACAGCGCATCGCTCATATCGCCGCCTCCGGCTCTTCCAGCGTGAAACGGCCCAGCCGGCCGCCCCGGTATTCGTCCAGCAGCGTGCGGGCCATCCGCTCTGTGTCGGGCACGCCGCCGGACACCAAAAAACCGCGGCGGCGCGCCGCCGACTCCAGAAGCGCAAATCCGTCCGGTTCCGACCCCGGCGCCAACTGATAGCGGGCCGCAAGGGCCTCCGGATAACGGCGGCCAAGCAGCTCCATCAGGCGCGCCGCCAGCGTCTCCACATCCAAAATGTCGTCCCGGATGGCGCCAGTGTACGCCAGCAGCAACCCGGTCCGTTCATCCTCAAACTTGGGCCACAGCACCCCGGGGGTATCGAGCAGCTCCAGACCCTGTGCCAACCGGTACCACTGCTTGCCCCGGGTCACGCCCGGACGGTCCTCCGCCACGGCGGCGCGGCGGCCGACCAGGCGGTTGATGAGCGAGGATTTGCCCACATTGGGAATGCCGACGATCATCAGGCGCAGTGAACGACCCACCTGCCCACGCGCCCGGTTGACCTCGATCTTCTCCCGCAGCAAAGTCCGTACAGCCGGCAAAAAGCGGTCGACCCCGGCGCCGCTGCGACAGTCCGTCTCCACCGAGAGGAACCCTCGCGCCCTATAATACTCGGCCCAGCGCGCGCAGGCCGCCGCATCGGCCTGATCGGCGCGGTTGAGGACGAGCAGGCACGGCTTGCCGCCGGAGAGCGCGGGCAGTTCCGGGTTGCGGCTGGTCAGTGGGATCCGGGCGTCCGCCACCTCGCACACCGCGTCCACCAATCGGCAATGTTCCGCAATGAGCCGGCGCGTCTTGGCCATGTGGCCAGGAAACCACTGCACATGCACGTCAGGAGACCAGCCCGAAATCCTGCAGCGGCCAGACGCGCAGCAGCACCCGGCCCAAAATGTAACGGGTGTCGACCATCCCTACTTGAGAGGTGCGGCTGTCGGCGCTCTTGTTGCGGTTGTCTCCCATCACGAAGACATGCCCCTTTGGGACGGTTTGCGGAAAGACGACGTCGCTCCGGTGAGCCGTTGGCTCCAAGATGTAGGGTTCGTCCAGCAATGTGCCGTCCACAAACACCTGATGGGTCTCGAAGTTGATGTCCACAGTCTCACCGCCCACGGCGATGACACGCTTCACGAGGGGCTGGTCCGCCCCTTGGTTCCCTTGCAGCATCTCATGGATGCCTTTTTTGGTAAAGACGATGATGTCTCCGCGCTTGGGCGCGTAAAACAGTTTGGAAATGATCAGCTTCTGATCCGCAAACAGCGTTTCTTCCATAGAGCTGCCATCCACGCCGATCACGCGGGCCACAAAGGAGAAGAGCAGCCCCACGATGATGATGGACGTGACCAGTGCGTGCGCCCAATCGTAAAGCTCACGCACGAAGTCGAAGGGTTCGTCCGCCTTCTCCGGCTGTGCCGGTCCGTCCGCCGGCGGCGGCGGAGGCGTCTCCTCCAGCATGGTGCGCAGTTCGTCGAGCGCCCCACCGGTCTCTGAGTTTTCCCCAGCCGGCGCCCCCGCGTCCCCCGGGGGGACAAAATCGAATTCCCGGTCCATAAAACCCTCCTTGGCAGCCCTCACGGGCCTGTCTGACGCGCGTACATCGGAACGGCGTTTTGCCGCCTGCAGAGGCGCTTGTTTGATTATACATCATCCTCAGAAAAAGAAAAAGAAATATTTTACGCTTTTGGGCCGCGGCGCACTCCTTTACAAAAATGAGGGAGACGGCCGTCTCCCTCATTTGGGTTCATTCGGGTGCCCGATGTCGTCAGATGTCTTCTTTCACCTTGGCCCGCTTGCCCACACGTCCGCGCAGGTAATAGAGCTTCGCGCGGCGCACCTTGCCGCGGCGCACAGGCACAAACTGGGCGATGTGCGGGGAATGGATGGGGAACACCTTCTCCACGCCCACGCCGTACGACAGACGCCGCACAGTGACGGTCTCGTGGATACCGCCATGCTTTTTGGCAATGATGGTGCCCTCGAAAATCTGAATCCTCTCCCGGTTGCCCTCCTTGATCTTGATGTGTACCCGGACGGTGTCGCCGATGTTCAGCGGAGGCAAATCGGTTTTGAGCTGCGGCTGCGTCAGCGCTTGGATCAGATCCACAGGAAACTCCTCCTTATCATCTGGAGCATTCGTACCGCATCGAAGCAAAAGGGATGCTGTTGGCATACCCGGCGGCATAGGACTGCCCATAATCACGCTAGGATAGTATACCATAAAAATCTCGGCTTGACAAGAGCGATTTTGAAAAATTTAAAAGGGTGTCTTGACAAACGCGCGGGATTGCTATATACTCAAATACGATATGCGCGAGTGGTGGAATTGGCAGACTCGCTAGATTCAGGTTCTAGTGTGCAATACGCACGTGCGGGTTCAAGTCCCGCCTCGCGCACCATGTTTAGACCACAGGTTTGAGACAATCTCAGACTGCGAAATACCCCTGAAATAGGGGTATTTTTGTAAGCGGAAAACGGAGGACCTATGCGTAAACGAACACTTTTAATAATAGCGGTTGTCGCCGCGCTTGCCGGCCTTTCGGTCTGGCTGCTGACCAGAGGCTCCGGGCTGCCGGAGAACCTTACGACCGAGGTTTGGCGCTTTTCGGACAATACTGTTAACACATGGTTTGTCGAGGGACAGCCGGATGAAGAGCGTGAATTCAATATGGACAACACAACCCTGCACTTCGGGAAGACCGCCGGGGGCAAGGATATTGTGTCGCTGCTGCGCCTGCCGCTTAAAGCGACATGGCTGGCAGATGAGGTGTATGAGGCGCGGCTGTTCCTCAAGCTTGCGGAAGGTGAAGCGCCCGCGTCCGTTTCCGTATCTCTGGCAATGAAAAGCTGGAACAACTTTGAGATGGGCACAGATGAGCTCCGCGCGCTCATAGACGGGAGAAATACCAAAACAGGTAACGTGAAAGCGGAAGCTGATGGCTGGATTAGCATCCCTGTGACGGAATATGTAAAAATCTGGATGAATGGCGATATGCAAAACAACGGGCTGGCGATTTTCGGTGCTGATGATAAAGGGGAATTTGTCGTTGTTTCCGGTTATGTCGAAAACGAGGATGATTACCCGTACTTTGAGGTCAGCGGCGCGGTGGGACAGAGGGAGTCCAGTCGCGGAAATTTTGGCTATACAGAAATGCCAACGCCAGGCATGGCGGAGGACGATGCCGGTAACTGCCTGTCCTATGCTTTAAGGGATAATGATATGATTCTGATTGACGACTTGGGCGTTAATGTCGATGAAATGAACCGAATCTATATGGCGCTCGGCGAGGACGGCATAGCGGATTATATCGCAGGGCGCGTTGAAAGCTATATGGATACACACAAGGAAGGGCTGAGTATTTCCAACTTTCGCAGGCTTGACGATTTTAATTCGGAAATTGACGGTAAAACGGAGTATAGGATTGCTCTGCGCGTAGGTGTGGATGCCATAGATGGAGTTGCGGACTTTCACGATGATGGTGCGTTTGATTACCATTTCCGAGTACAGACAAGTGATGGGCGCTGGGCGCAGAAATACCCGCTGGATGTTTCAGAAATTATCCCATACGGCGGCGCTGACGTTTCTCCGGTCAAATACGACTGGGATGCCGCACTTCAATGGCTCCCCAAGTTCCAGAATTTCTATTCGAGCAAGGTGATATACTTCGCCGTTACCAAGGATGTGAATGAGTTCACGCGGCATAAGTCCGCCGTTTGACAATAAGGAACACAGTCGGATTTGTGCTTTCCGGCTCCAATGCACCCGCGGCCGGAGGGCGGAGTCAGACCGCCGCCACTTCAAGTGGCGGCGGTCTGACTTTGACAGCGACCATTGCTTTATCCCCTACTCGCGTACCAGTTCAAATACGCGTCCGCAATTGCCCGACACCCCGCCGTACCCGGATGATAATCCCCGCCGGGGCCCATATATTCTGGGATGATCAGGTGTTCGTCCGGCGCGGGGCGGGAAAGGACGCCCGCAATGTCGAATACATAATCTACATTGTCCGGCTTAGACCGAACGAAGCCGTTTACTGACCGCCACTTATCGCCGCTTTCGCCGGTAAACTGCCATGTGGGGACAGTGAACAGCGTTACAATGGCTTTGGGGTTGGCCGTCCTTATTGAAGAAACCATCTTCTTGATATCGTCGATGATGTCCTCGGCGCTTCGGTTTACACCGATGTCGTTTACGCCGAGGCACAGCGTGATCTCGTCGGCGGACTTGACTTTGGACAGCCACGCGCCGCAAGTGGAGCCGTCATAGGCGCGGGCCCAACCGAGGCCGTTATTCCAGACGGCTATGTCCTTTGTGGTGTCGCTCGCGGCGAAAGCCCTCATAATGTTGGCAACCCAGTATTCGTCCAGACCGTCAGACGTTCCGACGCCCTGGGTTATGGAATCGCCGATAAAAGCCATGCGTTTAGAAATGTTTTTCTTCACGGCGAACAGATTCGGCGCAGCGCACGCCCTGCCGCTGTATGCGAAGCCGGAAACCGACTGCTGCGACGCGTAGTCGCCGTCGCGGTAATAGCTGTAGGTTATCGACTCTTCGCCTCGGGGCACTAAATCATTTGCGCTCGCTCTGGTAATTGACCAGATAAAACAAAGGTAGTGGCCTTCGGGAAGATCAAACTCCACATCGTCCGTCCAGAACTGCTCGCCGGAGGCGACTTTTTTTGTCGTCGCGCCACCATATGTTATCTGTTTCAGCGTTCCGGCAACGAAGGTTCCGTCCGGGTTTGCGCCGCCGTCGGCGATATAGGCCGCGTCAACAGTCCAATAGCCGCCAAGGCGGTTGGCCTCGGACAGCGGATAGCCGCTGCGGGTCGTGTCCTGAATGTTCGAAAACCAAAAACGCCATGTCTGCGGCCCGAAATCCTTTGTCGGCTTCACGTATACCTTGTACGTCCGCGTGAGATGGCCGCCGAAATCCTCCAGCACGTTATTGCCCGTGCTGTTGGGCACGGCGGAGCCATATGCCGCCCATACGCCGAGGTCGGCCTCTTGCGGCGCGGCCACGGGGATATTGTCGATATCCCACATAAACTGTTTCACTGTCGGGCTGTCAATGCCCGCAACGTCGAAATCGGCGTAGAGCACGCCTTCGCCGCCGGCGCCGACGATTGCATCGGAAGTCAGCCTACTGGCGACCAATCTTCCGCTGCCGTCGTATACCGCGAATATGGCTGTCGGCGTGTAGTCAACATCCATACTGTTCGTCACGCTTACCGAAACCCGCGTTTTTCCGTCCGACGCCTTGCCGAAAGAAATCGGGGAGACGTAGGCGCGGGGATTCGCGACGGTAATTACCGCCGCCGCCGATCTTTCGTCGCTCACGGCGGTTATGACGGCTGCGCCGAGCGCCTTGGCCGTAACGACACCACTTGCGTCAACCGCCACGACGGATTCGTCGGAAGAACTCCACATTACGACCTCGTCATGCGAAGCCGTAATCCTGTATTCCAATCCTTTGTACATATCGACGGCATAATCGCTTATCCCGAAGTCAACATACTCAACGATCGGATTCCAGCGCAAATTGTCCTGAACACCGTTACCGGCCATATTTACGACGAAATGCAGTCTATCCCCCGCTTCCACGCGCAGGCCCATCGGCTTAAATATGACGCCGCCGACGTCCGTCTCGGAGATAGAAACGTACTTCTTCCAGTCGTATCCTTTGGGCCAGATTGTCACGTTGTTTTTGTCAACCTTCAAGTTTACACCACCGCTGACCGAGTGTTTATCAAACACAATCGGGCCGCTTGCGGAAATCCTGATGAATCCGGCCTTCGGAGCCACAAATGTTACGGCTGTATCCCAGTTGTTGGTCGTGGCGGGATGCAACGCGCCCGCGCCCACGTAGCCCATGCCCCACGAGCCGGTGTTGCCATCCTGCCGCCATGTGGCGGAGAGACTGCCGTTCGGATCCGCCGGAGCAAGCACGGGCAGTGGCTGGTAATTATCCCCGCCGTGGGTAACATACTGATATTTCCAGATTGGACCGTCGCTGGTTCTGACAGAGAAATCGTCGGCCATGTCGTAATAATCCTTTACCCCGACGGGTATGTCGCGGTTGGCATACCATGCAAGGTAGGCTTCCGCTACAGCCGCACAACCCAGAGCGTTGGGGTGAGCGTCGCCCGGCGACGGATAGTAGGCGGGTTTGAGGCAGCCCGGCCTGTTCGGATCTTCCAGCACATCCGCCATGTCAAACACGTAGTCCACACCTTCGGGTTTACCGGCGATAAACGAATTCAATTGCAGCCAGTTGGTCAGGCCACCGGAGCTGTAGTCAAACGGCGGTATTGTGAACAGCGTGATAATCGCCTTCGGGTTCGCCAAACGCACGGAGGCCACCATTTTACGGACATTCGCGATAACGTCAGCAGCGGGACGGGAATGGGCGTTTAAATCGTTCACGCCAAGAACAAGCGTAACCTCGTCGTCCTGTTTTATCCGGCCAAGCCATGCGCCGTCTCTAGCCGCATCGAAGGCCGTCGCTCCGCTTATACCCACATTATATACGGCTATGTCGCTTGTAGCTGGGCTCTTCTGGAAGCCTTGGGCGATTTGCGCCACCCAGAATTCCTCGCGGCCATCGTTCGTGCCGACACCTTGGGTAATGGAGTCGCCAATGAATGATATCCGCTTGCCGACGGTTTTCCTGACGGCGTACATGTTCGGGAAAACGCCCCAAGAGCCGTCATTTCGGAATCCGCCGTTCCCGATCTGCGACGCATAGTCGCCGTTCGTTCTTGAGAACGACCGCGCCAGCGTCGAATGGCAGAGCGGAACCTGGGCCATCGGCGGGTCAACCGGCTCAAGCGTCCACGAGAAGCAGAGATAATGTCCTTCAGGCAGATTGAAGTCAACCGCGTCCGACCAAAAACGCTCGCCGGGCAGGGCCACTTTTGAGTCGCTTCCGTCGTATTTGACGCGAACGGCCGTCCCCGACACGATAGAGCCGTCAGGGTTCGCGCCGCCATCAGCGATAAAGGCTTCCCTGATCGTGAACTGGCTTCCAAGCTCGATTCCGCCCGTGAAATCACGGTAGTTGGAGAACAGAAACCGCCATTCCTGCCGACCAAAATCTTTGACCGGCTTTACATAAGAACGGAACGTATATGTCGGGTTGTCGAACATCGACAGCACGGAGCTACCCGTACTGTTTGGAATTGCGGACACATAGTCGCGCCACACGCCCAAATCCAGCGTCTGTAACGGGACTTTTTCCGCGTAGTCGTCTTTGAAATAGAGCTTCACGATGGGGTTTTGGGCGTTGTCAGGGTTGCTGAAATCGGCGTATATAAGTCCGCTCGCGCCCGCCGCCACAACGGTGGAATCCGCTGTCCTCGTTTCCACGACACGTCCATCGCCGTCACACATCTCCAGTATGAACGCGGGCTTGCAATCCAAGCCGGAGCTTGAGTTGTTTGCGGCACTGAATGAAACGCGGAGTTTGCCGTCGTTCGTCATGCCGTAAGTCAGCGGGTATGCGTCGATTTCCGGCTTGATTACGTGGATCAGACACACAGCCGTGTTGTTAAGACTGTCTGTAGCTGTGATAACCGCGCTTCCAAGCGCCCGAGCCGTCACAACGCCATCGCCGTCAACGACGGCCTTCGACGTGTCGGAGGCTGTCCACTCGATATTGCCCGAACCGCCGAAAGCGACCAGCTTGTAAGTGGATTCAGGGTACATCGTCAAAGCGTAATCGCCTATGGCGAAATCAACGTACTCTACCACTGGATTCCAGTAGAAAGAATCGAACGCGCCGCCATCGTGCTTATTGGAGACGAAACGCAGTTTATCCCCGGCTTTGACGGCGAGGCCAAGCGGCTCAAAGTGATAAGCGCCAACCTGTGGGATATACTTCCACATCGAGCCCTTCGGCCAGATTTTGTCGTCGTTCTTGTCGATTTTTATCTCAATGCCGTCACCTTGGTTTGTGGCGAGCCGAATCGGTACGCTGGACGACACTTTGATAAAGCCGTCCTTCGGCGCGACAAACGTGGTCACCGTATCCCACCCGCCGGAGACGGCGGGGTGAGAGAATGCCGCCCCGACTACACCTAAATCCCACGTGTCGCTGTGGGCAAGCTGTCTCCAGGTGTTGTCCGGCGCCAAATTCGGCATCTGATGATAGTCGTTTTGATTGTGGGTCACATAGCCGTACTTCCAGACCGAACCGTCGCTTGTGGCGATGGAAAAGCCATCTCTCATATTGTAGTACGATGCGCCGGAACTGTTGGAATCGACGTATTTTATTGTTGGGTTCCAGTATGTGTACGCACCGTTGATACCATTTCTCATTTTCACAAGGAAATGCAGCCGCTCGCCCTTGTTTACATGCAGAGACAGCGTTTCTGCGTCCAGCCGTCCATTGCCCGGAAGCGTTTTCCAGCCGTCGTTTTCGTTCGCGTCAGGCCAAATGAGCTGTCCGTCTTTCACAACGCGCAGAAAGGCGCCGTTAGGACCATCTGTGTAAATCGTTCCGCCAGGCAAAATATTGATGTCGCCGTCTTTTGGCGCGACAAAAGTGATCGCGGCGTAATACGCCGGGTTGCTGCCCGGGTGAAGACCCTTCGCCCTGACCGTACCGTATTCATAGCCATCGCGGAGCCACTGGGAATCGGACATGACGGAGCCGTCATATATTGGCATATTGTGGTACGTGCCACTGACGGTGTCATAATATTGGTATTTCCACACGTCGCCGCCGCTGGTTTCAATGGTGAAGTCGTCAGCCATACTGAAATAATCCCGCTCGGCAGGGTTATAGTACTCAATGACTGGCGTCCAGTACGTGAAAGCGTTCGTCATATCGCCGTTGTTGTTGACGATGAAGCACAGGCGATCCCCTGTATTGACATGTGTACGAACCTGGCCGTATTCCAGCGTTGATGAGTTGCGCGGAACCTGTTTCCAGCCATTGGAAAGTGTCCCGCCGTCTTTCGGCCAAATCTGACTCTCATTTTTGAGCGTTATAATGAGTACGCCGTTTGGCGAATCCCCCACCCTTATGGGACCGTCTGAGGAAATACAGATCTCCCCTGTTCTCGGCGCTACGAACGTGACTGCACCGCATATCACGCCGGAACCCGGATGAATTCCTTCCGGCCCAACGACGCCCAGATTCCACGAGCCGTTGTCCGCGTATTCCCGCCAGTATCCGTTGGAGGAGATGTTGGGGTATGGGGTATAATCCGTCCCGAATGTGGTGACAGACTGGTATTTCCAAATCGGCCCGTCGGAGGTGGTCCTGGAAAAATCCTCGCCCATGTGAAAATAATTTTGGCCCGCCGCGAGAGTGAGCGCGAATCTTGCCTCGAAATTCGCGTCATTTTCCGCAACAAAGCTGTATATGGGTTGTTGGCTTACCTGAGCGCCGCCCACGTGCCAGCCGTCGAAACTGTAGCCGCTGCTCGGAACCGCCGTCAGCGTGACTTCCGAACCCGGCAGGAAGCTTCCGCCGCCCGAAGCGGAACCGCCAACACCCGCCGCAACTGTGATTGTATTCGTAATAACCAGACTCACGGTAAGATGGCCGGGTACGATGGCAACGTCATAGTTGGCGCTTGCCGATTCGCCGGTTATCGGGTAGATTCCCGCAGAGCTGGCCGCGTTCGCCGCACACGAGAATGTGACGGCCAAATCGGAAACAGCATCATTGCCCACTAAATCAACACTGTCAAAGCTGAGTGTAAATGCCGGATTCGGTTCGCCGACCAAACGCGTCTTGTCATCGACTGTTACGGTGATTGGCTTGCGGGCAATGGTGAAATCCGCGGTGCCGACGCCGATATGCGTGTCGCTGATTAACGCCGCGGTTACGGTATATTCTCCGGCCTTGACCGGTTTTGCCGCCGAGTTGAGCAATAGCGCGGAGCCGTCGTAAGGCACACCGGAATAAGTAAACGTAAACGCGGATCCGCCGGCGCTGGCTACAGCCGACGGGTCTCCGACAGGCAAACCGTAAACGGCGGCGGCCGGCGGCGTAACTGTCACAACCGACTGTTGCGCCGATGTGACGACAATGTTGATTTTCGCTTTTACGTCGCAGGTTAAACCATTTGTAACGAGTGTACCCTCAATGGGATACGTCCCGTTGACACTGGCGTTATAGCCCTCGTCGTTCCAGTTGACAGCGTAGACCGCTTCGCCGCCAGAAGCAAGCTCCGCTTTGACGGAGGTTGGCAGATTGATATCACCGAAAGCCGTTCCGGCTGTCACGGCGATATCGACCAAATCATCCACTGACAAAATGTAATCCGTCTGATTCGCGGCAAAGGGTATGACGGTTTCGTTGTACATAAAATTCTCGATGGTTACGGTCGTCGCGTAGTTGTTATCCGACTGCGAGTTCGTGTTCGTGGCTACGACGCCGATTTTTATGTCGCCGGCGCCTTTGCCGGTGAACGCGGAGTGGGTGGACGATGTTGAAATCCGCGTCCACTCATCGGCTGGGCTGTATCTGTAATATCCTGTGAATGACGTTCCGCTTTTCACAAGTCTCAAATAGCAGACGCTATTGTCTGGCGACACGTCTTGTGTCTGCTTCTCAGTATATCCATTGTTGTATACATGTAACTGGAAAATATTGGGGCTTCCATTCACTTGCAAACTACCGTGATACCTTCTCATGACGGTGACGGTGGCGTTTGGATTGTCAGCCAAACGGGCGAAAATGCCCCACGACTGATAATTTTGTCTCGGCGCGTTTGCCGTAATTTTGACGCTTATATCAAAATCGGCATCGTCGGGGCTGCGCATCCAGAGGTTGTTGGCCGTGTCACGTTCGCCGATATCGCCCAGCTCGCTAAATATCGAGATAGCTGTCTCGGAATCCAGCGTCAATTTGTCTGTTTCTCTTAAAACCTCCCATGAATCTTCAGAAATAAGTCCCAATTTCAATGTAACCGTTATAGAACAATCCGCCTGAACCGCCGGATTGACCGCGGAAGCCGCCGTAATAACGGCCTTTCCCGGCGCAACGGCTTTGACAAATCCACTGTCGGAAACGGTCGCGACATCCGGATTGCTGGAATTCCAGACCAAATCCCGCACGTCGTAACCGGCGGGGGCCGTTTCCGGCATAAGCTGATATGACTTGAACTGCTCCACCGTGGCCGACTGCGGCAATTTTATGTAATCGAAAACGACCGGCCTGACAATTTTCAACGCGCAACCGCCGCCAACCGGCATATTCACGGTAATCGAATCGTCCTTTACAACGTCCAGAACATCCACGATCATATCATTTTTAGACGCGCCGTCTCTATAAACCTCGGCGCGATAAGTCACGCCATCTTCGAGGAACCCAAGTGGGAACACCACTTCCCGCGCCGCGTCCGTGGCGGCGGCGGCATACCAGCTCTCTCCGCTGCGGCGGGCGATCGAGACAAATTCACCGGGCTTTCCGCCAAGGTACAGCGATTCATCCCATGTGGCAGGCATATTTTTCAGGAACGTGTACGCCGGACTGCGACGGTAGTTTTCGGCGCTGTCGGCCATAACCGGCAGACCGCCCTGAAGTAGCACGTTTAGCGCCAGCTGCTGGACCGTCGTAATGTTGCTGCCGTCCACCGGATAAATTCTCGGCGTGTAATCGGACGGGCCGACGGAGCCTCGCACAAACGGCAACATCGTGTTCTGGTCGCGGAGATTGCTGTTCTGTTCTTCGCCTCTTACGGCCTCCCGTTGGATAACGTTCGGCCAAGTCCGGCTCTCGCCGGTGGGTTTGTTCGCGCCGTGGCAGTTTACAATCATTTCTAAGTCAGCGCAGGCCTCGTAAATACTGTTATACAGTTGCATCCGGCTTTGGTCTTCCCTGTCGAAAAAGTCAATCTTTATGCCCACAATGCCGTGACTCTTCCAGACGGGAAGCCGCGCCTCGCGTTTGGCGGCTGTATCCATGTTGGCGCAATTCACCCACGCCAGCAGACCGACGCCCTTTGCGCGGCCGTATGCCACAACGTCGTCAAGCCACGCCGGGATATCGGGATTCGCGGCGCTAGGGTCAGACTGCCAGCCGTCGTCCATAATAAAATATTTCCAGCCCATTTCGGCGGAGAGGTCAATATACTTCTTAATTGCCTCAGGGTCACTTTGCATAGGCCATAGGCCGACTTCCCATGTCCACGCGGCCACGCCGGGAACAACCCAACTCCAGTCGCGGTCGTCCGGCGCAGGGCTTAAGTTTTCAGCCATTGTGTTCTCAATGAGATTTTTCAACGTTCCTGTGACGACGAACCGCCAAGGCGATTTCCACAAAACGACGGCGCCGCTTGTAGGGCTTGACGTTTGCTGTTTTGGGAAAGCCAGTTTCAGCGTGGTTCCGCTGATATGCAGCATAGAACCGGTATAAGTGCCGTCCAGCCGCGCTTCACTTATAAGGCCCCAATCGCCGCTTGGCGTCTCAAAAAGCGCGGGCATTGTGCGACGGCCACTGACTGTTCCCACGGAATTCATAAAATATTTGTCCTCGTGACAGTTTGTGTCATCCGATGCGGCAATCAGCGTAGAACCTGCCGGCACGATAAAGGCACTCGTCTCATCGGTGAAAGAAATATTTACACTGGAACCGTTTACGCGGGAAATGTTATAGCTGTAAGCCGCGCCGTCGTCGTAAGCTCTGAATATTACGTCAAATCTCATATTGGAGCTATCGGACTCTTTTGTGAAGCTAAGCGTCATCTCGTTGGCTTTATTCGCATATTCCGCGGCTTTGCCCGCAACCATGCTGTATGTTTCGTCGATCAGACCGCTGGATTCCCCCGAATAGGACAGTCCCGTGGAAAAATCCCCCTGATTCGTTTTCATGCCTATTGGCGAAATATCGACAATCTTTCTGCCGTCCTGAACGATATAATACAAAATCTCACCTTGGCCCGTCAGCATAACACGGGCCTCCGACTGACCGTTCGGGGAAACGACTGACCACGACTTCGCCAGACTGATAACGGAAATGTCCATCTTTCCAGAAACAGCCTGTCCATCCGCGATGGCGTTGCACGTTATCGTGACCGTTCCGGCGGAAACTCCCATCACGACGCCGTCCTCAGCTACCGTGGCTATGTCTTCGTCGCTTGACGAATAGCTGTACGATACGTTTTCAGCGTCCGCCTTATTCCCATAGAGATCTGAAAACGAGCTTGTAACAGTCGTCGTCTCGCCGACAGGAAGCGTCTTACCTGCACTGAGACTCATGAGAAGCAAGTCCCTGTCGGAGACGTACAGCTTCGGCTCGGCCCAGACTGCATGGTCATTGTTTATGCCGTTGCCGCCGTCATCCGCGCGAAGACGAAGTTTCTTCGCGCCGGCCGGAATCGTTATACTTGCTGTGCCCCGCACCTGGTTTGGCCTGTAGACAGTGCTATCCTTCAGCAATTCCTCGCCATCTGCATAGACATAAAAACGGCAGGAACCGTTGTTGTTGCCCTCCTGATAATTGACGCCATAGAAGAACTCCAACTTTGTCGCGCCGAACCCTTCGATATTATAGTAAACATCTGCCGCCGCATGGCCGCAAACGCCTTCGGCGTAAGTGTTGTACTCGCCATCCGGCTCCATCAGTCTAAGCGGCCTCCAGTCTCCGCTGTCGGAGGCGTATCCCTCGTTGATCTTTATCGAGCCGCCCCAGCCCACGGAAACGCTTTCCGGCGTTATCTTCTCCAGCGACAGATAGCCTGGCTCCGCATAAACGAGCCCTGCGGGAGCAGCCGCTATGAGCATGGAAAGCGTCAGGAAAAATGATAAAACCTTCTTCAAAATGTTCCCCTCCCCTACGAAATAAACGATTGTATATAATAATGTCCCCATAAGAGACGACAGCAAAATTGAAAATGGAGCCAACTGGCGACAATGATTTTAACAGCACACAAGGGAAGCGACAAAGCAAGGTAAAAGATGTTGCAAATGGGGGCGAAATATGGTAAAATAATGGCAGGACAAACATGCGCCGGAGATGATGAGCGATTAGGGGATGATCTGCTATGGAACTGCGAGGGCCGGCGGCGCTGCCGGGGCTGTTTGCAACCGCCGGGCGGGACAAAGCAGACCTGTCTGCAGGGCGGACGCTGGCGCTGGCCGTACTGGCAGGGGTTATCATCGCGTTCGGCGCCGTGACCGCCGGCGTGGCTTCGCATGCCATGGAAAACCCCTCCGCCGCGCGGCTCGTCGCCGGGCTGTTATTTCCGTTCGGGCTGGGCATTGTGGTGCTGACAGGCGCGGAACTCTTCACGGGCAACGCCCTGATGGTGCTCTCCGCACTCGACCGTATGGCCGTCCCCGCCCGGGTGTTGCGCAACTGGGCCCTTGTCTACTTCGGAAATCTGCTCGGCGCGCTGACGGTGGCGGCGGGCTGTGTATTTTTCGGGACTTTGGACCATGCCGGCGGTACGCTGGCGGTGTACACCATCCGCCTCGCGGCGGCAAAGTGCGCTCTTCCCGTCCCGTCCGGTACTGTACTGGGGTTCTTCTGCAACGTGCTGGTGTGTCTGGGCGTGGTATGCGCGGGAACCGCACGGGACACATTTGGGAAGATCGCGGGGGCCTATCTGCCGGTCGTCTTCTTCGTCGTCGGCGGTTTTGAACATGTCGTCGCCAACATGTACTACATACCAGCCGGGCTTCTGGCGCTACGCGTGCCGGCTTACGCGCAAGCAGCCGCGGCGGCGGGCGTCGACACGGCGTCTCTGACGCTGGCCGGCTGCCTGCATAACTTACTGCCGGTGACGCTCGGCAACCTGCTCGGCGGCGTCGCCGTGGGCCTGCTGCTCCGCGCAGGACACCGGCAATAAGTGCGGTTTGAAAGCGGCCGAAAACATGTAAATGAAACAGGTGTGAAGTTATGCAGGAAATAGCGATTAAAGGCGAGCGGGTTATCCTTGTCGATGATGCGGATTATAATAGAGCGATGCAATATGCTTGGTCTACGAAACGATGCAATAAACTGGCCAAAACCGTACGCAAATGGCAAGCCACAATCAGGTTTGCGAGTGAAATTTATCATTTGGGCAGTTACGAAGAAGAGGAATACGCCGCCATGTCGTATGATAAGAAAGCGATTGAGCTATACGGTTCGGACGCGAGAGTTAACTTTCCTCATTTGACTTATGATGAGCTAAGCGAAAGGCTCTGTCAAATTGAAAAAGAAAATGAGAATATTTTTCACAAGAATCTTTCAAAGCGTCATCAAGGACGACAATTCTCCAATATTACTAAA
Source organism: Oscillospiraceae bacterium (assembly GCA_031265355.1). Lineage (NCBI taxonomy): Bacteria > Bacillati > Bacillota > Clostridia > Eubacteriales > Oscillospiraceae > Oscillospiraceae bacterium. Next base: position 88,941 of record JAISCT010000017.1, read on the forward strand.
ACGTCCAAATATATTGGCATTTCACGCTATCGGCAACGCTGGTGGAGAGCGGTTATAAGCTTTCAAAATAAGCAGTATCATTTAGGCTCGTATAAGAATGAAACAGAAGCGGCATTGGCGTATGATCGCAAAGCTATAGAATTATACGGTGATAATGCGAGGTTAAACTTTCCAAGAGAGGCAAGTGAAAAAAGGGAGTCATAGGGAGTGTGGGAGTGTCGGCTTCTCAGGGAACAGCGAATCAATCCTTTTCCCCCTCCGGCTCGTCTTCGAAGGTCAGAATAATTCGGTCGACCAAGTCGGTCAGCTCTTCTATGTACTCATGGTCCTCGCTAATATCCGTTGCCCATATCAACATCGGGCGTTGGGATCCCATAATAGCATAGCCTACTACCGTGCATTCTTTTAAATTGGTTTCCGAGAGCGTGTACATCAAATCCCCTGTAAATCTGGTTGCTTCACACCCATCTACAGTGATCGTCTCTCCTGCCTCATAAGTCGCTTCCGCCACCGTCTCCAAAGGCATTGCTCTTTCCAAAAGGCTCTTCACTTTATATGGAACCATTTCTGTAATGATATCCTTCGAGTTTTTGATGTTTTCAAGATTAACATTATCTCGATCTGCTGTATTATCGAAATCTTCATCTACAAAATACTTGGAAAAAACCATGCATCGATCTACATCTCTAAGCAAATATTCATATCCATTAGAAGAATGCATCCCCCCCCATTTAAATCTAAATTTGTATTCAGTTCTTTGATCTTTAAATTCCTGTGTCAAATCCGCTGTCAAAGGATTTTCTGGCGGATCTGTCTCTGTTTCTTCATTTACAGCAGGAGAGATATCCGATGATAAGGAAGGTATAATGCCTTTTTCATCTCCGTTCTGTGGTCCACATGCCAGATACACAGCCAACAACACCAATGACAACGCAATAATAAGGATCTTTTTCACATTCATTTCCCCCTTAATATCCTGCAATAGTTTTATATTCATATTCCCAGTAGTTAATTGGTTTTTTTGTTGAATCGTTCGCTCCTTTCACAAAAATTTGGTTGGACATCAGCAACGCTTTCACATTGATATTCACCTTCAGCTCCACATAACTGTAGGCCTTATTCATCCTAAACTGGTCCCCCTTCGCATGGGCAGGACTGCCTGTCCGGCCATAACGAGCCGCAGCTTCCTTCATGCCGGAGCCAAGGTTTAATTGAATTACATCGGCAATACGAAGCATCGTGTCATCAGAGCCACCGGCAGTCAATTTCAGAAACAGAAACAGCCTCAGGTAGTCTTTATACGAAAATTTAAAAATCGTGTCCGTCGAGCTGGACGTTTCTCCTCCTGTATTTTTATTTTTGCTTCCCTGGATAGTTGTAGTCTTGGTCGGGAAATATGAATCGAGTAACTCCGATGTCTTTTGAGAGAGTTTCTCGCTAACATCATCAAGAATTTTCTCTCCTTTTGTTTCCACAAGATTTTTCAGCTTATCTGTAGCTGTACCAACGAAAGAGGAGACTCTTGCGGCTACCTGTTCAGTTGCTGTATCTATAAAATTCTCAGCTGCCGATCCAATTTCATCTTGCAGATTTTTAAACATTGTCGCATCGATCTGAAGCCCATTGGTCGCATCTGAAATATTACTTGCCGCCGCTTCCAGTTTAGGATATACCTTATCTATAATTCTCGTTTTTATACCTTCTTTCAAGCTCATCAGTGTCGCATTAATATCTTCTTCTCCGCTAAACTCATTGATATACTGATCCAATGCTGTATCAATTTCATTTTCCAACATCTCTTTGTTGAGCGTACCACCTGATGTTGTTGTAAAAAATTCCATAAATTCCATCTGAATTTTATCTGTGGCAATCTGTGCCATCGTAGCAGCAGCTGTATTAAGTGTATTGTTTACTGCAGCCTCAAACTCAAAATCAATCGTATTTTTCAACTTATCCACTGTCCCAGTAGTCCATTTCCCTGCATCATCAATTGCCTGTTGTAACCCTCCAAGCATCTCCGTCCCCCTTTTCTCCACCGTTTCTTTGATCTTATCTACCGCTTCTTCCTTCAACTTGTCAATCAATCCCTCAAGAGAACAATGCCATGTATCCTTCGATTTCAGCAATGGCACTTTTTCTCCGTCCATCAAATCTGACAGATCGATCGTCGACTCGGCCAGCGACAGGGCCAGCTTTATGACCACCTGCGCCAGTTGGTAGGGGAACATACCGCAGGTGGCTGCCTGGATGGCCATGGCCGGCGGGAGCGTTTGGGCATCGATCTTCTTATCCGTCAATGCATAAATGCTGTTAAACAAAAAGCGAATGGCAAAAATATACTGCTTTGCCGTCGCCACGTTGCTCTC
>JAISCT010000018.1 GCA_031265355.1 Oscillospiraceae bacterium
GGTCACACCCGCCGGCAAAGACAAGCCGTCGACCGCCGCCTGCGCCGCCGCGCTCGCCGCCGCCGCGCTGTTCGCCTGCGCCTGCGCCACGGCCGGCAGCGCGGCGCCTTCGATGGCGGCGAGGGCGGTCTGTATGTCGGCGTTCGCCGCGGCGACTGTCGCCGGCGGCGCGACCAGCCTGGCTTCCGACCGCCGCGAGGAATGGGTGTCGGACACCGAGAGAACCGTCAGCGCGCCGCCCGCCGCTGCACGGAGGAACGTCAGCATATACTGCCCCGCCGCGTCCGCCTGCCCGTAACCCACCAGGGTGCGGATACCCGTTTCGGGGTTTGTCATCTCGACGCAGAGCAGCGTGTTCGGGTCCGCCGTGCCGCTGACCATGCCCGCGCCCGTGCCGTCGCCGTCGTCCACGGAATCGATCGTCGGGACCGACGGCAGTCTGCGGCCGACCTCGATCTGCACCGTTCGCGTATAGGTCGCGGAGCCGTCCGGGTGCAGTGTCCAGGCGCCGTTGCCATCCAGCGCGCCGAGCAGAGATTTTAGATAGGGATTCAGCGCCGCGCCCGCCTGCCTAAACGTCACGCGCACCGCCGCCTCATAGACGCCGTCCGCGAGGCGTTTTTGGCCGCGGGCGTCTATCACGGTGTGTTCCGCGCTCGCCGCCGCGTCGTCGAGCGAGACGAACAGGTACAGACTTGAGGCGTAGCCGCCCGGCAGGGCATCCAAGGCGGCGTCGATGAACGGCGCCGCCGCGTCGTCTGTGAGCGCGTCCGGGTTGTCGCGCAGGAACGCGCCGCGCAGCGCCGGTTCGCCGCTCTCGAACGCAAACGACACCGCGCCGAGGTCGTTTCCCGCGCCCGCGCCGGACTCGGCGACAAAGATATCCGCCACTCCCGTCGTCGTCTCCACAACATACGCGCCGTCCGGCTGCAGGCGCTCCGTCGCGCCGATCGCGAGACGCCCGGCCATGCCGACCTCGGGCACAGGGCCCGTCAGCGGGCATTCCACAGCCTCCACCGAGACGCGCCCGCCGAAGCCGGCCGGGACGGCCGCGCGCAGTGTGTACACGCCGCCCGCGCCGGTGTCCGGGACGACGACACAGTCGCCCGGCATGTCAAACGACTGTGCCGGCATGGTTTCGCCGCCCGGCGCCGTGACCGTGAACGCGGCCGCGACGCCCTGCGGGGCTTTCAAGAGAAAACGCAGCTCCCTGCCCGGTGCGGCGGCGTACGTCGTCTCCAACGCGCCGTCCGTCTGTCCAACCGGCGCGGAGGCAATGGTTCCGGCCCTGACCTCGCGCCGCAGCGCCGCGTTTTGCTGTACGCCGCCGGCGTAGAAATGCGTCATATACGGCCCGTCCGCCGGGGCGTACGTATTTGTCGCGGATTCCGACGTCTGCCAGTAGAGCGCGGCGGTGTAGCCGCTCACGTCGGTGAGCGTGCCGCGCGGGAGCGTGAAATCGCTCTCCTGCGTGACCGCGCCGCCCGGGGCGATGCCCACGGGCGAGAGTTCTACGGCGGTCACAAATCCGTGTTTGTTGTAGACAAGCACCGTCGGCGCGACCTCCACCAAACCCGTGTGGTTGTTGCCGAATGTCACCAGCACGCGGCCCTGCGCCGCGCTCTCCCCGTCCGGCACGGCGATGTCCGCGACAGAGAACGTCAGAAGGTCGACCGGCAGCGGCGGGTCGATGAGCGTCGGATCAAACGCCTTATGTACAAGCTGTGAGGTGGCGTGTGTCATGTCGATTTCCGCGCCCGCCAGCTTCTGCAGCTCCGCCACAGAGGCGCCCATCCTATAGCCCACGTTGTCCGCGCGGATCTGCGCGGACTGCCGCAGGCTGTCCGTCCACAGGCCGTTGAGCAGATCCCACGCGACGCTGGCGACGCCGCCGAGCACCGTACCGTACGGCCCGAGCGCCGGACCCGCCGCCTCCATGCCGATTGAGAGAGCGCGCATGACGTAGTTTATGTTCCGGAACGTGCTGTATTCGCCCGTCAGCGCGTCGTAGTTTGTCAGCGCCTGTTCGACGTACATGGCGGCCTTTCTGTACGCGCGAAGGTCTATTTCCGCTGTCGTGAACGGGGCTGTGCTGAAATTGTCGGCGCTTGCCTGGTAATATTGGATGTTTTGATAGCCGCCCCAGTGATTCCCGAGGCTCGCCATGTTGGAAATCTGGCGGTTGAGCCGCGCGAGGTTGTACGTCAGGGATTCCACCGGGAAGTTTGCGAACGGGAACAACCGGGAGCCCCCATTGGTCTCCAGCTGCTCGACCATTTTGTCCAGTTCTTCGAACGCCGCCGTCCACGCCTCGTAATAGGACGTCGTCGTCGTGACCGTCTCGGTCTCCGGCGCTATCTCGCCGTTCTCGTCCACGCGGTAAACGAATTTGTATTCCGTTTTTGTGTACGGCGCGGCGTAGAAGAACGCTTTCAGCCCGAGCTGCATCATGCCTTCAAACCACTCATCCCTGTACAAAATCACCCTGTTGGCGTTTTGCGGGGGGCCGCCGCCCCAGAATTTGTTGTCCGCCAGCTCGCCCTTTCTGTCCAGCGTCTGCGCGACCCACGTCTCGACGTCAAAACCCGTCTCATAATCGTCCGGCGCGATACCGCCGACCGCGTCGGACACAAGGTCAAAGAGCTCCGCCGGGAGCCGCCCGCGGATCTCCTCCGCGCTCCTTCGCTCGTCGACGACCATCTTTGTGAGCACTTCCTCGTACGCACTGAGGAACGTCAGCGTCGCGCCGGTCACGCCGGCCATCGATTCCGCGGCGCGCAGCTCCGCGGTCGCCTCCGGCTTGAAGCCGAACGCGATCTCCAGCGCGTCCACGAGGCCTGAGAGCGGTTTGAGTACGGCGGAGACCTTGCCAAATGCCCACCACGCGGTCGGGGTGTCGCCGTCGAGCATCGCCCGTGCGCCATTGCCCACGTTTTTAGCCAGATCCAAAACGGCGGCCGGCAGATCGCTTTCGAATTCTTTGGATTCTTTAATGAATTGCTCGCTTGCGTCCATCTGACGCTTCGTTTTCCGCGCTGTGGCGGCGTATGCCGTTACCCGGGACACAGCCGACTGCGTATGCAGGCCGTTTTCGAGCATCTGCTTATATTTGTCGATTCTCTGCGCGAGCGCCGCCATCTCGTTTGGGTGGAAGGATTGCAGGATCTTGAGGTCGTTGATATGTCTCTGCACCCATGCTCTGACCGTGTCCATCTGCTGCCCGATCTCCGCCGTTTGCGCCGCGGTGTCCTTGCCCTCCTTGGCCAGCTGCGCGACGGCTTTGACATTGTCTTCGAGCAGTTTTACGCTGTTTCCGACCCCGTCCGCGCCTTCCTGGAACAGCCGGAAGTCGAGTTCGAGCCACCCCTGTTCTTTGCCGAGTTTGCCAAGATCGCCGAGGTCACCGAGCTTTCGCAGATCTCCCATCTCGTCCGTGAGCTTTTCGACGGCCCGCGCCGTCTGTTTCATCGTGTTGAGCGCCTTTTTTCCGTCCTTCAGCTGTTTGATCGCTTTGATGTATCCCTTGACGCCGTTTTTCAGTTTCCCCGGCGCCGCCCAGAGCTTCTGGAGCCAAGCGACGACGTCTTTGCCCACGCTCACACCGGCATCCGCGAGCGCCTGGCCGAGTTTGCCGCCGGTTCCGACCGCTTTATACGTGCCGTATCCGATTTTCGCCGCCTTGTAGGCGGAGGAGATCATGTTCAGTCCAACGAACACGGCGGCGTTGTATGCCAGATCCGTAATCTTGATCTGCTGTTCGATGCGGCCTTGTTCCTCGGCCGTCTGCAGGAATTCCACCACTTGGTGCGTCAGCGAGTGGATGTTCTGGTCATAGAGCGCGTCGACGCCAAAATCGCCGTTCTGTTCCAGCCCGACGAAACTCCGCTGTTCCGGGTACTCGGCGAACAGCGCCCATTTTTCCTCTTCTGTCAGCGTGTTGCCGAGCATCTGAAGAAGCTGCGCCAGCGTCTCGCGCGCGTACAGGGAGCGCATGAGCGTGTCCTGCACAAACGGGTTTTGTTCGACAGCCGGCGCACCGCCGTACGCGTCGATGTTCATCAGGCCGCCGAACGCGTTGAAACTCTGTTTCAGTCCCTCTATGTACGACGCGCCCGCGGATGTGTTCGCCAGGGTGCGCAGCCCGGAAAAACCGTCCGGCGCACGGTAATCGAGCGCCCGGAGTTTGTATACCGCAAACACGCTCTCGCCCGCCGCGACAGTGCCGATCTCCATGACGCCCGGCGGCGGACGCGTCTCCCAGTCCTCGTCATACGCCTCGTCCGCGCGCGACCACACGGAGGCCAAGAGCTTTGTCATCGTCCCGTCGAGCGCGGGGAGATTCGGCAGGTTCAGCCGCACGTCCTTCGCGGCGGCGCGCCCCGTGTTCGTGACGATGGCCGTCAGATAGCAGACGCCGTCCTCCTCCTGCGATTCGTACACGTCATAGGTGGTGTACAGCGCCGGCGAATGTTCCGCCGTCTGCTTCACGGCGGCGGTGCTCCCGGCATACGCCCGGCCGCTTTGCGTGTAGCCGTACCGGATCCACGCGTAGTACTCACCCGCGAGAGTGTCGATCCACTCGAAGATGCCGTAGGCCTCGTCCTCGGTCAGCTCTCCCTCGCGCACCAGCTCAATGATGAACTCGGGGTCGATCGCCTGTACCGTCGGGCGGAGCAGGAAATCCGCCGAGAACGAGCCGCCGCCGAGCACCCGTGGGATGACGATTTTGCCGTCTTCGATCAGGAGCCCGTCGGCGTCGACCGGCGTGCCGTTCGCGTCGGCGACCCGCACGGCCCGCCGGATCACCGGCTCGGCCAGGAACGCCTCATTGAACCGCTCCGCGCCGTCGGCCAGTTCGCCGTTTTCGTCCGGCGCCAGATCGGAGATGATGAGCTCGATGGTGACGTCTTCCAGCGCCGTAAGCTGCGACGGATTCGTGAACGCGACGGACAGTTTGGACATGCTGTCGTCGTAGACGATGTCCTGCGCGAAACCGATCTGGAAACCGTCGCCCGCCGCGCCGGCGCGCGTGGCGTTCCCGGACACGGAGGCGAGGAATTCCTCGTTGAAATACTTGAAATGGGGGCCGTTTGGCGCCTCGAACAGCGCGTTCACCTTTAGATCAGAGACCAGGACCGCGGCGTCGGTGTTCACATAGTACCCCTCGGGCGTGTAGGTGATCAGCACCGGGACGCGCTGTTTCACCGCCTGTGTGATCTCCTGTCCGGTTTCGCTGTCTGTCCCCAGCGGGATATACCCCTCGAAGACAAGACTGAATTGATAGCTGCCGGGGCCGATCACGGTTTTTCCGTCCCGATCGACCGAGAGGCTCGCCAGCTTCGGCACGCGGCCGTCCGGCGCGCCGTAATGCCGCGTCACGCCGTCTTCGTCCGTGTATGTCCGCGCGGTCACGAGGAGCGTCTTTGCGCTCTCGGCCTCCACAGCGTACTTGTCCGCCCCGGCGTAGGCGCCGTTCACCCGTTGGCCGTTCTCTGCCAGCCATGCGGTGCGGAGCGCTTCCGCGCGGCCGCCCCACGTCACGTCCGCGTACGCGTCGCCGCCCGCCGGGTCGCCCGGCAGCGTCACGCGCCACACGGACTCGGAGACATCCTCCACCGAGGCGTACCAGAACAGCGCGGCCTGGTTCAGGCTCCAGACGACGTCCGCCGCCGCCTGCGGCGCGAGATCGCCGAGCATGAGCTCCGAGACCTCGCCGGACGGTGCGCGCAGCGTCACGAGGGCGGGGTCAAAGTTTTCGTCGGAGCTCTCGGTATACACGCGTACGCCGCGGACGTAGTCGCCGTCGCGCAGCGCTCCGTCCGGGGGTGTATACGGGTTTTGTACGGCGAGACGCGACGAGATCCGCCCGGTGTTGTAGTTCGCGTCGAATTCGTCGGCGGGGAAATTCGCCCGCAGGGCGGGCTGCGCACCGCTGTAGCTCTCGCCGGACAGGAGCTGCCAGACGACGTCGTCATACTCGCTGTTTTTGGCGAGGACCGAAGAGAGGCTCTTTTCACGGTCCGCGGTCATGACAAACGCAAACGGCTGCGGTTCCAGCCGGACCACCACCGGCGCGAAGTCGACCGCCGCCTGGACGGCGAAGGCGCCGCCGTATGGCTTGTAACCGTTTTCCTCTATGCTGAGCTCATACGCGCCGGCGGGGATGTTCTCAAACCGCGCGAGACCGCCCGGCGCCGGCACGCCGCCCGCGCCGACGCCCTCCGTGCTTGTCTTGCTCCTGTACGCCGCCGGCCGCGCGGAGTCCGAGGCCACGGGGCCGTACAGCACCACCGTCTTGCCCTGCAGAGGCACATCGTCCGTGTCACGCAATTCGACGACCGCGCTGCCCACGGCGCCGGCGCTGACAAATACCGCGATGGGAATGCGCATCTCCAGGGTGCCGGCGCCCGTTTCCGCCGTCAGCTTCACAGACCCGTTATAGGCGCCCATGGGGACCGCCTCGTTCACGTCGAGGATGACCTGCACCGTGGCGGCTCCGCCCTGGGCGGAGAAAGCCGTGCCCTTTTTATAAGGTTTGATCACGTCCGTGCCCGCCGTCACCGCCGTGATCCAGGGCAAATCTTCTGGGGTGGTCACGGTGACGTCCGTCAGGTCGGCCGTGCCCGTGTTCACAATGCGCAGGGCGGAGGACACCCGCTCGCCGGGCCGGACGGTCTGCCGCCAGGACAGACCGCCGTCAGTCCTCATAAAACCGCTGCCTTCGGACGCCGTAGGCGTCACATCCCAGTCGCCCATGGCTTCCTGCACGGTCAGTGATATTTCCCAAATTTTGGTATATTCTGACGGGACGCCGGGGGCGCCGCTCGCGGCGCGGGCCGTCAGCGTCAGCACATAGTCTCCGGCCGGTACGCTGGCCGCGTCCACCCTGTAGGCAAACGCGCAGGAAGCGTACGCATCCGCCGAGGAGGCCCCGGGCGCGCGGGCGGCCAGGCGGCCGCAGTCGATCCCCTCGGCGCCGCCGATCACATAGGCGTTGCCGTGACTTCTGAACTTCACCGCGGGCAAAGTCCCGCCGCCGTCGCCGGCGCGGCGCACCGCCGCCGTCAGCGTCACCCCGTCCATGTCGGTGTAGCCGATGTTTTCAAGGTGGCCTTCGGTATCCGCGGCAAAGCCCGCCGTGAGGGTCTGCCGGTCCCCCGCGCCGAGATACAGGCCTTTTACATAGAGGGGTACGGTGGCCGTTTTTACGGCCGCGCCTCTCCTGACCTCGGCGGTGACCGCCACGCCGCCGCCCGCCCGGGCGGGCAGGGAAATGCGTTCGGTAAAGATACCGTTCGCGTCGGTGCGGCCCTCAAATGCCCAGACGCTGTCTCCGACGACGCGTATGGTGACGCCGGTCTCGCCTTCCACGCCGCTGACCTGCCCGCTGACCGTCACGGCGTCGCCTGTTTCGCAGACAGTTTTGTCCACAGCCGCGGTGACGCCGAGCGGAGCAAGTACGGAGACCGCCGCCCTGTCGCCGGCTGTGTACTGCGTCTGCGAAGCCCCATCCGTCCACGAAGCGGTGACCGCCAGGGTATATCCGCCGAGACCCTCCGCGCCGATCTCACGGACGGTCACGCCCGTCAGGTCGAGGACGGCGTCGTATGTGGCCGTGCCCGGCGCGTAGACGCCGGCAAACGGCCCCGCCGCCACCGCGTTCGTATCCCTGTCGAGGAGACTGACACGGACCGAAGCGTCTCCGCCCACCACCGCATTCCGGTTGGAGGCACGGACGCCGACTTTTATCTCGTTGCGGACGTCGGCCGTCAGGGCAGCGCCCGTCACCGGCTGGAGCTCCGCCAGAATGCCGTCCGCCACCGCCAAGGTCGCGGTGTAGTACACGCCGTCCCTGCTTTCCATGACGACCCTGTACGCGCTGTCCGCCACCGCGGCCATTTCGTACGCGCCCGTGGGGGTCTTGTCGGCCGTCCACGCGATGGGCACGTCCGCGCGGCCGCCGGCCGCCAAAGAGGCCACGTCCGCTTCCCCCGCCAGCGCCCCGTTCGCGAACAGAGACACTGTGAACGCCGAAGCCGCGCCGGCCCCGTCGTTTCTCACCGTGATCACGCTGACGACGCTGTCTCCGTAAGCCACACCGACCGGTGTGGCGACGTCCGTCACCACAAGCGCCGCCCGGGGGCCGCCGCCCGTGAGGAGCGCCCCCTCTTCGGCGGCCAGCAGAAAGCTGTTGTTGGCCGCGTCGTCCAACGGATAGAGGTTCTGAGGATCTACAACCGCCACGATGGTGTCCGTCGCCGTCGGCGACATCCATTGGAATGTCACGGCCGTGCTGGCGCCCGCCGCCAGACCGCCGTTTTTGGTCGCGGCGCCGATGAACCGGCTGCCGGTGTAAAAGTTCACGACGATCTTATCGCCGGCCGCCGCCTCGCCGAGGTTCTCCACGGCCGCCGTCAGGACAATCGGCACGCCCGCCGGGGCGCCGCCTGTCATCGTCACACCGGTCACGGTCAGATCGGAGGCCGCGATGTGGAGGTGCGCCAGCGTCATACGGGCCTCGTTGTCGTCCTTGTTCCGCTCCACAATCTTTGAGATAGGTCCGTCCGCCGTCAAGGTCAGGGTCCGCTTGCCGTCTGTCATCGGCGCATATTCGACGGCGACGTCCGCGGAGGCGCCCGGGTTCAGCCCAGGCACGTCACAGGCCCCGACAAAGACGCCGTCCTCAAACAGCGTCACCGCGAAGCCCTCGGCGGCCAAATCGCCGGTGTTTCTCACCTGGGCGGTCACCCTGAGCGTCTCGCCGTAACCGAGGGTGTTGTCCTCCCCTATCTCATGGACCAGCCCGCTGTCGTCGGGTGCGAATCCACCGACCTTCACGTCGGTCAGCACCAGTTCGGGGAAGGCCGTCACCCCCGCCGAGCCCTGTATGAGGGCGCTGCGCCCGTTGTTGTACCGGTCGGCCTCGTCGATCCGCAGTGACATATCGCTGGCTTTGACCGTGACCACATGGGAGCGGCTGTCGGGCATGGTGTAGTCGAACGTCACCGTCACCTCGTCGCCCTGCCTGAGCTCATGGCTGTCCGTGTCGGGTTTGTACAGGCCGCGCGCATCGTCAGAGAGGTTCACCGTCTTATATGTCAGGTATTGGTTGTCGACATACAGCGTGACGATGAAGTTGTCACGAACCGGCGCGGGCTTGTCGTTCACGACCACGGCCGTGATGCGCACCGTGCCGCCTGCCGAAGCGGGCGTTCCCGTCACCGTCAGCCCGTCCGAGGGCTTGATGATGAGATCGGGACGGGTCTCCGTCACCGTGACCATCACATCGTGGACCTTGGCGGAATCCGCCGGCCGCATCACGCCGTCTATGTTCACATAGCCCGCGGTGTCGCGGACATTTTCCGCGCCGTACTCGTCGATCACGTACAAGGTGGCGATGTATGTCCCCGAGGCCAGGTACGTGTGCTGGGGGGCGGGGCCGTAGGCCGAGGCGCCGTCGCCGAACTCCCAGAGATACAGAGCGATGCGGCCGTCCGGATCGTAGGACCGGGACCCGTCAAAGTAAAACGCGGTCTTGACGGGTACGGTAAAGTCGATCCCGGCGTCCGCCACGGGCAGGGCATTGACGGCAACCTGCGCCGTGAGACCGTCCGCCTGCGGGTTGGAGGACAGGCTGGCCTTGATGCTGTAGACGCCCGCTTCCACCTGCTCGGTGATCAGGTTCCACGCGGCGCCAAGCAGCGCCGTGCCCTCGGCCGGCACGGTTTTGGTATCGGCGCCGATCTGTTCATACGCCTGCACCACCCCGTCAAAGACCCGGGCGGCGTAGAAGTACACCGTGTCGGTCTCCGGATGGAAGGCATGGTTTGTGAGCCTGACTTGTATCTCCATCGGCACGGTGTCGCCCTCGTCGTGGGGCCTGCCTGTTTCGGAGAAGGTGGCCATTCTCACAAGGTCGTCTGTCATGGGCCTCTTTTCATATGTGATCTGCGAGGTTTTGAGTTCGGAGAGCTCACCCCCCGCGCCGTAGGTGACTGTGTACCACCGGGGGAGGATGTCCCCGGCGGCGCCGTCCCGGCGGAGTTCGTCCACGACATAGAGGTACTCCGTCTCTATGCCCTCGTCATTTGTATAGGTTGATTTCCAATAGTTACCACCACTCAGCGTCACACCCGGATCCGCCGTCATGTCCCGTCCTTCGGGGGGCGTGTCGTATCGGATCACTTGGGCGATGGGCGCGCCTATTTGGGCGTCGGCTTCGGTGAGCATATAGATGCCGAACCGCATGCCCTGTTCCGCCGCGGTCTGGCTGTCGTGGGGTACTGTCGCGGCGGCGCCGTTTTCCGCTGGCGCGAAGAAGTGCATGGCCGCCGCCGCCGGGTCGTAGGCGCCCGCCAGACCGCAGGGCGTGTACACCTGCACCGTCACATTGGTAGTCAGGTTCTTGGCGAAGGCCGGCAGGCCGTTTGCGCCCATGATCATGCTCATACCGCCGCCCGCGTCGTCGGACAGGGCGGGCACATCCTCCTGTCCGACGACGTAGGTGAAGACGTCCGTTATCAGCGGATTCAGCGTCACGCCCGCGTAGGGCCTGTGGGTGAGCGTGGCGGAGAAATTCCGGATCTCCCCGTACACCTCATCCTGCGCAAAGTCGCCGAGGTTCAGCGTGGGCAGTTCCCACCGGATGGTGTAGTAGCCCCACACCATGTTTTGGGCGGGCCGGCCCTCGTCGTCCACATCGCCGGTGCCCGGTATATCGCCCAGGTTCAACCGGAAGCTGCCCGGTGTGAAAGATCCAAAGCTGGCGCCCACGACGGACCACGTGCCCTTCAGACCGGACTGGTTCTCGGTGATTTCGAGCTGGCTCAAATCCAGGGTCAGATTTTTGGCGGCCCCCGCGCCGTTATTCACCGCTTCTACGCCCAAACGGAAGGTTTTGTTGGGATACACTGTCTTCGGCAGATAGTAGCTGAGGGTCAGATTTGGCTGGGGCAGGATGGTGATGGGTTCCGCCTGCGTGCTCGTTTCGATGATTTCCCCGCCGACGTCGTAGACGATGGCCGCCCGCGCGGTGTACACGACGCCCTCCGGGCGCTCGCCGCCCATGCCGTCGCCGGGCACCAGCTTCCAGCTCATGGTCACCGTCTGCCCCGGCCGCACCGAGGATGCCATGCTGCCGATGGGGATGATGTACATCTTGTCCGTCGCGTCGATCCGCACGCCGTTTTCGTCCGCGCGCTCGACTATCACCTGCACGGACACGTTGCTCAGCGTCTGGGACGGGTAATTGTTGGTGATGGTCAGCTCGGCGTCAAAGGCCTGCCGCTCCAACGAAGCGGTCTGCTTCAGCTCCATTTTGACAGTCTCGTAGACCTGGCCGCCGTCGGGCTTTTCTTCCGGGATCCGTACGCCGGTTTCGTCTGGGAAGAGGATGTACGCGATCTCCTCGACTTCCAGGCCCTCCGGCATTTCCAGCGTCACCGCTCCGCCGCCCTCGTTGTCTGCGGTTGTGGTGTCCACATTCACCCGGCTCGCGCCCGGATTGTAGATGGGAATGCGCACCCCTGTGGTCTTCACCGGGTATTCCGGCAGGCCGGTCTCCCGGTCGAAGGACACATAGCTGCCCTCCACCATCAGGTAGAGCTCCGCCTCCGGCTTGGCGGCGAGCTCGTAGTACCCGGGCATGACCAAAAGCTGGACGGTTTTATACCCCATGGCGGGGATGTTTCCGATGTAATTTCCGCCCGCCACGGAGATGCCGCTGTAGTTCTTGCCCCTGGCGGCATACAGCCCCGCCGTCACGTCCTCCACGTCTATCAGGCTGTTGTTCACGATGTTCACCGAGAGCATCACTGGACGGTCCACGTTCTTGGCTATGGTAAACCAGGGCACCGTGGCGCCGAGTTTGGGCGTGGGGATCACCACGCCCATATCGATGTGAATCGCTATCTCGTACTCGTCCACGATCGTAGTCTCCGTCACCGTCCAGGTGATTTCCACCGGCAGGGTCTCCATGACCACTTCCGTCAGGGCGACAGTTTCGGAGGGCATGATGTCCAGCGCACCTGTGACCTTCTTCTTCCCGTTTGCCGTGACGGTAAAGTCGTATGGGCCCACGGGTTTATCGGCGAATTCCGCATAGCCCGCCGCATCCGCCGTGGCCGTGAAGTTTTGGTAGTAGACTGTCTCCCGGCCGTCCACATATTGGACATAGGCCTTTTGCCCATAGACGTCCACCCGGGCGCCCGGCACCGGGTTGCCGAAGTCGTCCGTGATCTGGAGACCCGCCGCGCCGTACGTGAGGTCGCTGACCTCCAGCCCCACCGGCACGGTGGCGGTGAACACGCCGTTCGTCAGCGCCACGCTGTCCTGGTACTTCCCGAGCGCGGTGTCCGCCGTGGGCGCAAACACGATGTCATAGGTCAGGCTCTCCCCGGGCTGCAGGCTGGTCTTGGAGAGGTTCTGGGCGTGTACGAAGGAAAGCGAGGACTGCCGCAGATAGATACCCTGCATGGGCGCGACGCCCCTGTTCTTCACCGTCACCGTCTTGACCACCGACTGGCCCGGGTTGGCCGCGGCCGTCACCGTCGAAGGGACCGCTACGGGCAGCGCGATCCCCGGCCTCAGGTACAGGTTCAGCGTCGCCGTGGCGCGGGCTCCCTCCACGCTGCTGAGTTCCACCGTGTAGGACGCCTCGTCCGGCGCGTCGAGCCTGGCGCTGACATTGAAGATCAGGTCGAACGCGCCCACGGAGCCCGGGTACCCCGCCCCTTGGCCCGGCGGCAGCACCTCGGGCACACTGGACTGATCGAGGGACACGACGACGCCCGGGTACTGATGGGGATTTACAAGTACCGCCGACAGACCTGTGAGCCCGCCGAACGCCCCGTCAAACGCGCCGTTTACCACCGTGACGGCCGCCTGGAAGTCGGTGCCTTTGGAGGCGGTCAGGTTCACCTTGGACGGTCTCGCCTCAAGGCCGTAGACCTCAAAGGAGCCGCCCGCTATGTGCGTACCCTGTACTCGTTCGTAGGCATACGCCGACACGTTCCATCGGCCCGCCTGCTTCGCCTCCGGCCGGAAGGCATAGGAAAACTGGCCGTTCGCGTCTGAGGTGAGAAAGACAATCTTCTGCCCGCGCCACCAGTCGTAGATCTCTCCGCCCTCGCTTCCCTCCTCCCGGATGACCACGGTGCCGTCTGGCTGCCGCCGGTACGAGGGTTCCAGATCCATCTCAAGCACGATGGTCCGGCCCGCGAAGGGCTGCCCGTCCTCCGTGACCCAACCGCTGACGACCACCTGATCGCCCGCGGCGTAGTCCGCCCGCGGTGTCTCCACATGGCCGGACACCGTGCCGATGAACGTGATGTTTGTCTCGTACGTCTCGTGATAACCCCCCGCCGACGCCTCGTAGCGCAGGACATAGTTTCCCGTATTGAGACCGGCGGTGAGCAGCTGGACGGCAAAATTTCCATTATTTCCCATGTCGCTCAAGGGCGCCGTTACATAGGTCCGTTCCGCGTCCAATATCGAGGCGACGACCTGGGCCCCCTGCCCCGCCGTCAGCTTCACAGTTTGGCGGGAGGCCAGTGCGATGCCGGCCGTCACATCGATGTACGGGGTGGACGACAGGAACATATTGGCGCCGAATTCGTTGTTTTCCCCGTTCTTGTTCGGATTCACCGCAAAGACGATGCCGTCTTTGATAGTAAGAGTCTGCTCCCAGGGGGCGGTGTAACAGGTGGTGTCGAAATCGGAGCCGGGCAGACTTTCGAGCGTCAGCCGCAGGACAAAACGGCCCGACTTGGCCGGGGTCCATTCGAGCATCTGGAGCGATGTGCTGTTGCCCTGCAGACCGCCGTACTGATAGACCCTGTCTTTGACAAAGGCCCCCACCACGTCGCGGCCGTCTATGTCCGTTGTGATTTCGGCGCAGTAGACGCCGATGGCGTACTTCGTATACAGTGTGGCGGTCGAGCGGTTGGAGACATAGGCGGCCAAGCTGACGGCTCTGCCCCAATCCACCGTATCCGCCGGCGCCCAGTAGACGTCCGAGAACCACAGGTCCGGCTTGACGACGGACACGTTTTGGGTCACGGTGCGCACGGTGACAGGCTCCGACACCACGGCGCATTCCGGGTCCGCTGTGACCATGATGTCGTGAACCCCGTCCGCCACCTTCCACTCGGCGAAGACCGGCTTCTTCTCGCCGCCGCCCGACAGCACGACGCCATTTGCGTTTTTGGCCATGGACACGGTCTTTAGGAGTTTGCCGTCCACGTAGAAGCAGACCTTGAACGGCGTTACGATCCTGCTGTCGGAGCCCACCTGCACGTCAAAACGCAGCGTGCTGCCCTGAGCAAGCTCCGTGCCCGCGGGGCTGACAACGAGGGGACTCACGGTCAAAACGGGCTCCGTCACGGCAAAGAGCGGGGTCATGAGCGCCGCGCGGTTGTTGTCCGTCACAAGCTCCACGAGCTGCGGATCGTCCGCCGCGATGACGACGGCGTGCGCCCCGGCGGTTGGGGTCACTTCGAAGGTCTCCATTCCGGAGGCCCCGGGCGCCCTGGCAACCGTCTTCGACGCGACCGCCTCACCGTCCACATACAGCGTGAGGAGGAACGACGCCGCGGCCTCGCCGGCGTTTCCTAGCACCGCCCGATACCAGACCTTGTCCTGGGTGGAGAACGCGGTCACGCTCTGGTCCAGGGTCTGTGCATTGACCCACGAAACACCCGTCACGGCGATGTCCGGGAACTGCGTCTGGGCGGCGTTCAGCACCACCTGACGGTTGTTGTTGGCATTCACGTAGTCGTCGGTTTCTCCTATGGTGTTCACGATGTCTCGGGCGCGTATCTGGATCACCTGTGCGCCCTTAGGCGCGGTATAGACAAAGTCAAGACTCTTGGCATACGCCTCACCCACCGGCAGTCCGCCCTCTGTCATGCGGGTCTCCTGCCGGGTGCCGCCGTTGAGCCGGAACGTGTTGTAGAAGGAAAGCGCGGCCGGCACGTCGCCCAGGCCCTTGTTGGCGATCAGGGCGGACACCCTGACCGCATCTCCCTCGGACACTTCGGCGGTCTGTGCGCCGGACAAGCTCTGCCCCCATGCACCGTCGGCGTCCTCGTATCTGTCGGCGAGAACCCAGTCTTCGTCGCCGTCCGATTGTTTGTACACCGAGATCTCTTTGACATAGATGTCGGGCCGGTTGTCTGTGACGGTGACGGTCTGTGAGGTTTCGGCCCACGCACCCTTGGCGTCGGTGGCCTTCAGCCGCACCGTGTAGACGCCGGGTTTCATGTAGCGGTGGTCCACCGGCGTTTGGGCGCTCCTCGACGCGCCGTCGCCAAAATACCAGACCAGGGTGAACGCGTCCCCGTCCGGGTCCGACGTCTGCGATGGATCAAAGAGGATCTGCTCGCCGGAAAGATACGCGTCCGCCAGGGTGAACGCCGGGACCGGTCTGTGGTTTAGGGTAAAGACGTCGCCGTCACGGTAGTTGTTGTCGGCGGATGCCTCCGCGCCGACGTCGTCGTCATTGACAAACGCGGCGGCAAATTTTATGTTCACGGCATTTTCAGACAGTGAGATCGGCGCGTTGAATGTCAGGGTGCGGGTCTGCCCGGCTGCAAGCAGGCTGCCGGCCGCCCGGGTCAGTGTCTGAGACGCCGTCTCCTCGTCGGCGCCGCCGTCGCGGGACATATACAGCGTCACGGCGCCGCCCGCCTTGGCCGGGCCGGCGTTGTAGACCTTCACCTCCACGCCGACGCTGTCCCCGGCGGTGATATACGGTTCCCGCACGTCCACCGACCGGACCGCCGTGTCGCTGACAGCCGTGGCAAAGGCGGAGGCGCCGCCCGTGAGCGGGGACAGATTGCCCGCCCTGTCCGCGGCCGCCACCCAGTAGTATCGGGGCACACTGTCCGCCGCCGTGTCACGGTAGGCCGTGGACGCGGTCTCTCCTACCTTGACCGCCTCGGACGGCAAGTTGGTCGCGCCCCGGTATATGTCGTAACGGTACACGTCCCGCGAGCCGCTGGCGTGGAAGGTGACGACCACCGCACCGCCGCTCATCTCGTCCGTCGCCGTCACGCCGCTCACGGGCGACGGCGGGTCGTTGTCCAGCGTGTACTGGGAGAGATAGACGGCTTCGTCGCTGGAATAGTTGAACGCCCTGACCCTGACGGCGAAGTATTCCGTGATTTCCACAGGCGCCACAGTCAGGACGGCGTGGGCGGCAAACGCTTTGCAGCCCGGGGGCAGCAGGGCGCCGTCCACTTCTGTCTCTTCGATGTCCTCCCTGCCCACCGTCGCCAGGGGCTGCCAGTTTTCCTCGGGGACATCGGCGGGCTCCGCCAGCACGGAGACACCCAGATACGCGTATTCAAACACCACCTGGGTCAGCCCTATGCGGTCCGCGACATAGGCCGTCAGAGGCAGCATCCCGTTAAAAGACGCGCCTCTGAAGGGGTCCAGGTAGAGCACGGTGGCCGCGCCTCTCTGCGCCCCGGGCAGGGTCCAGGCCGACGCCGGGCTCGGCTCCGACACGTCTCCCGCCCTGCTGATGGTGACGACGCGGTAGCGGTAGAGTCGCGTGGGGTCGAGCCCCGCGCCTCCGTCGCCGCGGTCGGTGTATATGTTGTCGGACGTGCGGGCCGCGATTTGTACCCAGCCGTCGTTTGCCTCCTCCTCGCCCGCGACGGCGCCGCCGGGGCGCTGCTCCTGCCTGTACACGCTGTACGCTTCCGTGTCCACGCGCGTCACCCGGTTCCAGCCCACGGTGACGCTGTGCTCGCCGCCCGCCGTCATGATGTTTGACGGGGCGGGCACGCCGCGCAAGCCTATGGCGTAGGTCAGTTCGTAGGGCAGGGATATGTTTCCGTCCCCGTCATAGGCCATGACCCGTAAAAATACGTTCTCCTGCGACGTGTAGATGGCGCTCACGTCTATGACCGCGCCCTGAGGGTCGTCCGCCACCTCAAGTTCGGTCCAGCGCTGTTTCGCTCCGCCGTATTCGGTCCACTGCACGCGGTAGCCGGCCACGGCGCCGGAGTTGTCGCTCGCGGTGATTTTCAGCAGCTGGGCGCTGTCCTCCGGGCGTCCGATGGCGGCGTTCGTCTGGGGCATCACCCCGGTGATCACGGGCGCGGTTTCGTCCGTGAGCCTCGGCAGAGGCAGCGTCAGATTGGCGCTCGCGTAGCCGCTGTCCTCGCTGCCGGCGCCAAGCAGCACATAGAGCACCTGGGGCCCGGTCCATTTGAAATTGTTGCTCGGGATGGTGTACGAAAGGCTGAAATGGCCGTTCACGTCTGTATAGCCGTTCCGGAGATAGCCGCTTTCTCCCCGGTGCATCAGGTAGACGGGGGTGTTGGCCGCCGTGCCCACGGACGCGGTTCCCCGAACGCTGATGGTACTGCCCTGAAGCACGTCCCCACCGGGGATCTCATCGACATAGTACTGGATTGAATAGACGTCGGCCTCCGCCGTCACACAGGCAAATTTTGGGGCGGATACAGACCCAAGCTCATTCGCCGCCGCCACGGCGACCACCGCCGCCTGCCCCTTGACCAGGCTGTAGGGGTACGTATAGGCGGTGGCTGTCTTTGTCAGGTTCTGTGAGAAAAACACGCCGGCGGGCGTGTCGCCCGCCGCCACAAGGGCGGACGCCTCTTTTGCGGTCTTGGGCGCCGCGTACCAGAGCACCAGATGGTCCACTCCGTCCGCGCCGGACACGTCCGGCCATGTGAAGGTCACGTTCGTGCCGCCGTAGCCGCCCAGGGCGAAGTGCCCGGTGGGCGTCAGGTCCGCCACCTCCGGCGCGGCGTTGTAAATCTGAATCAAGCGGGGCGCCGACAGGGTCCGGTGCCCCGCCGTGTCGGCGACCGCGATCCTTAGACTGTATGCGCCGTCCGCCAGCTGCGTGGTGTCAAATTGGGCATTGATATTCACAGTACTGTGGCGGTTTGCAGAAAAGCTTGTGACGGCGCCGTCGTAGACCAGCGTCGGCTCGCCGCTTTCGGGCGCGGTGTATGTCTGAATTTTCCAATCTTGAAGGGCGCCGTCGTCCAGGGCGCTACCCGTCAGGCTGACGGTACCCCTGTACGAGCGCCGCTCGTCCCACACGCCGGTGAACTGCACCGCCGGCGCCTCGGTGTCCGCCCCGGCCTTCGCATAGGCCGAAAATCCGGATAGGGGTCCCACCGCCCCGTCCGCGGAGAGGGCGGCCACCCGGAAACGGAAATCGCCGGTCTCGTAGAAAGTGGGATAAAATCTGTAAGCGGTGACCCCCGCCTCCGTATCGTAAAATGTATACCAGTTGTTTTCCGTATCATAGCGGTCCTTGACATAGCAGTAGACCCGGTATCGATACGGCGCGCCGCCCGGATTCGCGACGGGCGTCCAGCCGACGCCGATCGAGGAGCTGGCGGGCACGACGGTCAGCCCCGAGGGGGCCTCCATGTCGCCGAAGACAAACGCCCCGGAGGTTTCAGACATATGGCCCGTCCAGTCCGTGACGACGGCCTTGACATAATAGGTGGCTCCGCTTGTCAGCGCCGCCCCGTAAAACAGAGAATACGGCACGTCGGTGAGATACGATTCCGCCCGCGAGAAGTATGTTGCATCGTCCCACACCCGTATCCAATCGGAGGCGCTCCTGTCCACCCAGACGGAACCGTCCGTGCTGTAAGACCACGCCACATCGGCCACCAGCTGGTTGTCGCCCACCTGTACGGAAAACGGCGTGAGGGCGTTGAAAAACCGCGTCTCGCCCTCGGTGGGGCCCAGGATCGGCGATATGTACGGCGCGGCGGTATCGTCCAGGATGCTCGCCGTAGCGGTACGAGCGGTGCGCCGCCAATCGGCGGTATAGGTGGCGTAGTAGAGGTAATATTTCCAGTCCGAAGAACCTGTACCCGGGTCGGGATAGATGATTTGCACGTCGAAGGAGTACCTGTTTCCGGGCAGGACAAGGCTTCCGTAGGACGTATAGCCCGCCATCCTCGGATTGGCCTCTGAAAAACTGATCGGGACCTCCACACAGCCGGTTTCGTCCAGGCTGTCGGCGGGCACCTCGACAGCGTTTGCATAGCCCGAGGAACTGCCCAGATAGCTGTAGATTCTGTATGCGCTGACGCCGCCGGTCAGGTACGCCTCCAATTCCTCCATGGTGAGACTCGTGAAATTGCGGTCGTTTTTCAGGTATCGGTAGAGCTCCTCTTTGGCCTTGTCGGCGTACGCCAGCTGACCGGGGTTGAAGATAAATCCTCTCTCGGTCGGCGCCGCGGAAAGGCCCGTCAGCTTGGGGTATGTATAGTGGGAGGTGGTTCCGTTGATCGTGGTGAAGGCGCTGCCGTAAACCGGGGCCGCCGCATGGCCCGCCCTGTCGTACCCCACCGCTTTCATCCTGTAAGTGACCCCGTCTGTGAGGATCGTGGTGTCGTAGGTGTGGTAGAGACTGATCTCCTGGTGGACGTAACTCTGCGTCTGGGCGTAAAGAGTGACCTCGGCGCCGGGCACGGCGGATTCCTGTCCGTCCCCGCTTAGCGCGACGATCGACAGCGCCGCCTTGTCCGCATAGCTGTCGTCCCTGAGCTTGACCGTGACGGACTTGCCGCCGTACACCGAGGCGCCGTCCGCGCCGGCGATATCCGCGGCAATGCTCACCGCCGGCGCCTCGGTATCCGTCGAAGGCGCATATGTTTCGGCGCTGACGGACGCCACGGTGGTATAACCGGACGATGCGGCGTAGGCGGCGACGCTGACCGTCAGACCCTGGTGTTCGGGTTTGTCCGGATCGAACCACGCCGTCAGGCCGGCGGCCGCGAGGCCGCTGGCGCCCAAGACGTTCGATGTGCCGCCCGATGTGTTGTACTCATAGGAGAAGTATACTGGGCTGTTGTTTTTCAGGAATCGCACCGTATAGGTCCAGCCCGCCCCCAAACTGTCCCAGGCGGCGGTCAGCGAGGAACTGCCGGGCGCTGCCCGGATGTTTTCCACCGTCGGGTCGGCGCTCGCCGTCAGCGGCAGCAATTTCACGCTCTCGTTGCCGCTCTTGTCGGTGACCCGCACCCTGACGGCGTAGCTTTCCCCTGCCGTCAACGCGCTGCCGGGTGGCAGACTCGCCGTAAACGTGTGGGTTTTGTCGTTGTATGCGTTCCAATTGTCCGTCTTGAAACTTTGGTAAGCGCTGTCCGGGTCGGCGGCTTTCTTGTATTCCCAAACCGCTCCCGCCAGGTACTGGTTGTCTGACGCGTCTACGCTGAATTTTACGGCATGGTTCAGGCTGTCCGCCGGCGCGCCCGCCGGCGTGACGGCCGCGATCTCCGTCAGCGTCGGGCCGTCCTCGTCCGTAAGCATGGACACATAGGCGCCGCCGGGCGCGGTTCTCAGCCAGTCCTTGCCGTCGATCTGCGCCAACCAGCCAAACGCGTTTGTATCCGAATAAAAATTGAGGTCCACAACCGCGTAATATCGGCACGAGGCACCCGTGGGAACCGAACTGTCGGCGTAGACCCCCTCCGCGGGTACACCGCTGTACACGCTGCTGTAGTTTGCGTTGCCTTGTACCTGCCTGTAGAGATAATACCGGTAAATCTTGTCGCTTCCCCACGCGAGGGCGGTCCTTATCTCCGCCGCCGTGGGGACAGCCCAGGCCGCTGAGGCGTGGCTTTCTTTATAGATCCGCAGCGTATTTTGTATCTCCGACACGGCCGCGTCGGTCAGGGTGAGACCGATGAGGCCTATGCGGATGTCGCTGTCCGTGGGCGTCGCCGCCAGACCGGTCAGCGGCGGGTAGGTGTAGTCGCCTTCGTTTTCGGCGTTGTACAGTCGGAAACTCACATCGCTCAGGCCGCCGCCCTCCGACGTGACGGTGAATCGCCAGAGGCCCGCCGTGAGGGCGGGGGCGATGCCCTGGTTTGCGGTCAGCACATCAATCCATTTCGCGTCCTGTACGGCCCACCGGCCGCCGTCCCATTTCTCCAGCCCCACCGAGGCCCCGCTTTGGCTCTGGGCGCTGTCGTAGGCAATGTGGGTGAACCGGTACCTCCGCCCGGCAGGCACATTGACGGTGAAGCTCTGCGGGTTATCCCCATTCACCGGTACGTCGACGTATGTGCTCGCGCTCGGGTAGTAGGCGCCCGCGTCGAGGGCGGGCACCGCAAAATCGTGGGCCCCGCCCAGCCAGATACGTTGCGGTTCGGACCAAGCGCCGCCGGTTCCGTCGGGCCATGTCCCCCTGACCCGGAGGATGGCGTTTCTGTCGACGGTCACCGGCTCTGTGTAGGGGATCTGGTTGGCGGCATAGCTGTAATCCCGGCTCAGGCTGTAGGTGACGACGCTTGTCTCGTAGGCTGGCGTGATGCTCATGATCTTGGCGCCGTCCTCACCGTCGGCCAGACGCACCGTGGGCCGGGCGGGCTGTATGTTCACACGGCTGCCTTCGCCGCCGCTTGCCGTATAGCTGCCCACCCCGGCTCCGTCCTTTGTCCGCAGAAAGATCTCGGCGCGGATGTAGAAGGCGCTGTTCGGCCCCGGCGTGACGCCCGCCTGGGCAGCGGCCTCCGCCAGCGTGGGCGGGTCTCTCCAATCGTACGCGTACGCCGCTGCCGCGGGCGTGTCAAAGCCCGTGCAGGGCAGAGGCAGGCTGGCGGACGCCCCCACGGTGTAGTAGATGTGCAGGAAGTCTATGTCGTTTTCGAGGTCGAGGATGTCGTAGTCCGGGTTGTATATCAGGAGGTTTGCCCCATCGTCGATGCTGCCAGCCGTCCGGAGACCGCCCTGATACGCCCCGGCGAGTCCGCCGTAGACCTTGTCGCCCGTACGGTAGTTGACGATGAATTTATTCTCATACACCTCTCCGTAACTGCCGTCGGCGCGCCGGAGCGCCGCCTTCACGTGGAGGGCGTAGATGCCGCTGTTTCTGCCGATCTTCGGGCGGCTTACACTGCTGTCCGCGACATATTGCTTGGCCGTGGCGCTTGTGCGGGGGTCGCTGCCGTCGGTCGTGTAGTCGATCGCGTCGCCGTCCAGGCCGCCCTCGATACTGACGTATGTGTCGGCTGCCCACGCGCCGAAAGC
Organism: Oscillospiraceae bacterium; assembly: GCA_031265355.1. Classification (NCBI taxonomy): domain Bacteria; kingdom Bacillati; phylum Bacillota; class Clostridia; order Eubacteriales; family Oscillospiraceae; species Oscillospiraceae bacterium. Next base: position 22,042 of record JAISCT010000018.1, read on the forward strand.
CACGGGCTTCGCCGCTTCGCTCGCAGACGCGCCTATCTTGAACGTGAGTCGGTCGGCGGAAAGAAGTTCATAGAAGACATAACCGCTGTCGTAAGCGGGGTCGTTTTCGTAGCTGTACTGTGTGTGCCCGGAGGCGGCGGTCAACAGATATTCGCCCGGCGTCAGCACGGGAGTCTCGTGGACATAACCGCCGTCCGCGTACGAGTATGAGGGCTGCCATGTGTCGGCGCCGCTCTCCGCACCCACGCGCGTGAGTGTCCAGTCGGAGTTGTACAGATAGGCGTCAAACCTGAGCCTTGCCGGGCTGTCCATTGTCAGCCGAAACCGTTGGGACAGATAATGCCCGCCCTGTTTGCCGGCCACAAAGTACGTCTTGGCGAGAGGGGGCAGCGGATAACCCGAGGCGTCACTGGCCAGAACCGCATACGTGCCTGCCGCGCCGTAGCTTCCGCCGGCGTACGCGCGGGCTGTGAAACAATACGACAGCCTGTCGTCCACGGGGTGTGGGGCCGTATATCGGTACACGTCTTCGGAATCGTTTTGGGGGTCTCCTCCGTCCAGGGTGTAGTGGATGTCGCCGCCGCCGGCTGCGGTCATCGTGACGGCCCCGTCCTCCAGCGCGAAGACCGGGGCGGCTGTCATGACGGCAAAGGTACAGGCCGCCGTCTCGGAGGACGCGCCGCCGCCCGCGTCCAGCGTGACAAAGGCCTTGGCTTTGACCGCGATCGAGGCGACAGACTCCTGGACACCCGCCGCAAAGGCCTCGTATGGGATCTGCACCATGGCGTCGTCTGCACGGACGGCGCCCACGGCGTCTGGCGCGGGCTCCGCCGGGACCGCGCCGTTGACCGCCCACGTGTACCAGACTTCGCCGGCGCCGCCCCCGTCGGGGAGCCACGCGTCTATCCCAATGAAACTGCCCGGGGCCACCCGGTACACATTTTGCTGCAGCGCCGCGTCCCAGATCGCGTCGGGGCTCCAGAGCATGGGGGCGTCCAGATAGCTCATCATCACCCAGAGCGAGGAAAGCGTCTCCGGATAGGCCGTCAGGCTACCGTCCTCGCCCGCTCTGGCGGCGACGGCGAACACAGCGCCCCGCTCCGTGACGTCAAAGGGGTCGGTGTACAAGGTCCAGTCGCCCGGAACCAGCGCGGATTCGTCTGGGGCGGCGCGCCCCTCCGAACGGAAGGTATAATAGGCTCGATAGCCCTCCGCCGAGAGCGTTTCATCGATGTCGGCGGCGACCGTGAATTTGGCGGGATAGAGATACTCCCGCCACTGCCGATCAAACGTCATATAGACGTCGCCTGTGAGAACGACCGTGGGCCGCTCGGCGGCAGTCGCCGCCGTCATTGTGGAAAAACATCCCAAAAGTACGCTGAGCGTCAAAAACAAAGCCAGGCCTTTTTTCAGCCGTGCCGGTGGGGCGCGATGTTCCGTGCCCAATTGCATTCTCATACGGAGTTCACTCCATTTTCTGTCATTTTTCTGTACCGTTGGGAGCATAATTTCCCATCTTCTACGTACATATTTTACGACAGATCCCCGAAAAGAAGCAGGGTTAATTTTTGCACAATTCTACCCATCGCGCGTCTTTTTACAGACACAGAGCCGCGCCGGATGAGCGGCGCGGCTCTGTGTCTTGTGCGTATTCAGTCGATCTGTGACTCCACCCATGCCGCGACGCTTTGGCGGTTCTCCACCGGCAGCTTTTTGATCAGATTTCGGACATGGATCCGGATCGTCTCCTCCGACAGCTGCAGCTCGGCGGCAATCTCGGCGTTTGTCAGCCCTCGGCGCAGACCGCGGAGCATATCGGTCTCCCGGCGCGTCAGCTTGTACCGTTCCGAAAGAGCGGCGGCGGCACGCACGTCGGGGTCGTTTCCGTCCACCTTGTCGCGGAGCGCGCGCAGCGTCTCCCGCACCTCACCGGCGGGCCGATGAAGCCTCCGGGCGATTTCGCTCTGAGAGAGGCCGTCGATCAGCAAAGCGGCAATCCTGCGCTCAAAGGCCGAAAAGCGCTCGTCTCCCGCAGGGGCAGGCGGCGGCTCGCGCGGGGCCGGCAGCGGCGCGGGGTTTGCTTGTAACGTGAAAAATGTATCCGCGACGGTCATCAGCTTGTGATTGACCAAAACGATCATGATGAGCAGGAACAGCGGCAGGCTGCTCACGATCACCAAAAAGGTCAGCGGCTGGCGCATGACGCGCCCGAAGAACTCCGGCGTAATGCGCAGGGCGTCCACATTCAAAAACGACGTCAGCGTGAAATGCAGGAGCGAACCCGCCGAGGCGGCCAGCGCTCTGCGCCCGCGCCAGAGCGCCGCCTGCATACCCAGCGCGTGCACGAGCATGACGAAGGCCGCGCCGCCGCAGTTGAACACGCCGAGCATCGCAGTGTCGCCGACGCGGCCGCCCCCCGAGACCAGGGAAACCGCGCAGCCGGCAACCATCAGGGCCAGCGGCAGCCCCACCGCATAATACCACCGCCCCCGATGGGCAAACCACCCTATCAAGAATCCCATCGGCAGGCGCAGCGCCACATTTGCGAAGTAGACCCACGGGGCGCGGAACGTCCCACCGTTTTGTTCCAGCACGCCGACCAGCAGCAGATGGTTGAACACCGTAAACAGGACGATGAGCGTCAGCATCGCGGCGGTGACGCCGCGCCGTTTTCCGTACGGCGGGAGCTCGGGCGGCGTGCTCGCCGCCTGAACCGGGTCGCGGCGCAGCCGCGCGACGAGGACCGCCAGAACGCAGAGGAGAATGTACGCGCCGAACCTGAGCGCGGCGGCGGGCAGCCACGACGCCAGCAGCGTATATGCGACGCCAAAGGGGTAGACGGCCGTGGTGTAAACACCTGCAGAAATACCAATTTTTACCAGCCTTCCGCAGGTGTCGCCGCTGTCGAGATACCCTGTCAGAGACGAGCCGAGGAAAACACCGCAGGAGATCCCATACAGGGCCGTGGCGGGAACATACAGCGGAGATCCCGCCGCCAGCGGCAAAAGCAGACACAGCATAGCCGCCGCGAGCGGCGCGCGCGCGCCGCACCGGGCAAACAGCGCCGGCCGCACGTGCTCAAGCCCTCCCCAGAGCACCAGCCCGGCCACGACGCACTGCAGCGTCAGGTATCCGGTAAAAGACGGTCTCCCGTCTGTAAAATTCGGCATCTCCGCCGCGACACTGACCCAAGCCATTGACAAACAGAGTGTCAAAACCGCCCGCGCGCGGTGTAAACGCGTCCGCTCCATCTCCGCCTCCTTGCTATGCGTACAAATGACGTGCAATGTCTGATGCGCCGGCACCTCTCAAAGGCAGACAAAAGGCGGACCGCTGCGTCCGCCGTCAGAATGTGACGTTTGCCAAAATCGGCACCATGATCATGATGAGCAGGCCGATGAACATCAGCCCGATGGGGATCAGCAGCTTGCTGGAGGCCTCTTCGCCCTTGCGGCGGGCCCGGTGTTTTTTCTCGCTCCAGCTCTCGTTCGACGCCTGCCGCAGGAAGGCCACGAGCTCCCGGTTCCCTTTGTTCAGATTTTGCACCAGCGTGGAGGCGAATTTGTTCACTTCCGGCACGCCGCAGCGCGAGGCAAAGTTTAAGTAGGCTTCGATCTCCGGCTGCCCATTGCGCACCTCCTCGATCGCCGCGCGCATCTCGTCGTACAGCACGCCTTCGCCCGTACCGGCCGTCTTCTCCCAGGCTTCGCTCAAAATCATGCCCGCGTTCACAAGCAGCGCCAGCTTCGACAACACGGCCGAAAAGTCGCTGAAGATGCTCTCCTGCCGCTCGTGGATCTTGTCCGTCACTGTCGTAGACACGTAGTAGACGAGACCCGCCGCCGCCGCGAGACCGAAGAGCAAAATCAGCATCTCATTGGCCATGGCCGAGAGGAAACAGGTGAAAATCAGCGTCGAGAGCGCCAGGGAGATCATCTCGGCCAGCACGATGCGGTAGTAGTAGTCGGCAAATTTGGCACCATAGATGATCTTGCAGTAGCCGAGCATCTTCCGGTCAAACCGGCTGTTGTACTTATAGCGGATAAACATCAGCGAAGCGAGACCCACAAGGTAGATCTCCTTCACCGGGTGCCCCTCATGCAGCGGCTCGATCATGTACGCCAGATCCTGTCCCCGCAGGTAGAACAGGATGAAGAACACAGAGAAAAGGCTCCCCAGCGTGAGCAGTGCGAGAATCCCGACGCTCCCGATTGCGCCCATGCGTCTCCCCCCTCAGTCGGATTTGAGCGCCTGCCCGCCGCGTGGACCGCTACCCGGGATGCGGCGAGTCGGCTGCGGTCAGATTTTGATGTTCAGCACCCGTTTGCCGATGAAGTAGGCGATTACAAAAATCCCCACGGCGATCGTCGTGGAGACCATGCCGGTGCCGGATGTGAGATCGACGACCTCCTTGCCCAGCATCTTCAGCAGGAAAACAAAGAGGATTGGCATAAACATCATCGCGTTCTGTTCGCTCTTCTTCGAGGTGACCACCGTTTGGATCTCCATCATGATGTCGATTTTCTCGCTGATGATCTGGTGGGTGTTTTTGATCACCTCTTTGGTGTCCCCGCCCTTTCGGTAGCATGTCTCAAAAACGTTGGCGAAACTGAGAACGTCCTCAAGGCCGCTCCGTTCGCCCATGTCGAGCAGCAGCGTCTCCACCGGGATGTTGTTGTAGATCCCCTCGTTGAGCGTCTTGATCTCACGGTGGATATCGCTGCCCTCGCTGTGCTGCTTCGCCATGTCGTCCTCCGCGGCGAGGAACGCGTCCGGGACGTTGGACCCGGCGCCGATCGAGGTGGAGAGGGACTCCAGCATGTCCCGAAACTGGAGCAGCAGCTTCTTCTTGCGCTTTTCGATGATCTGCTTGCGGCGAAAAGGAATGAAGGCAAGCCCGCAAACCATCAGCAGCACCCCGCAGAGGAAAACGTTCTCGTAGAACAGATACCCCGCCCCCACACCCGCCGCCGCGCCGACGAGGAAGTAGAGAATCTTTTCGAAGAGCTTCATCTCGTACACGGCGTAATCGGTCGCGTTGCCAAAGAGGCCGCGCTTCGGATGGTAGGGCTCCTTCTTCTTTTTCTTTGCCGGCGCCGTCATCGTCATCACCGTCCTACCGTGGGTTGCGCCTGCAACCCACAACCCAAATTCTTGTTTTTTGTTGCCGCTTCGCGGCAACAAGGTACTATGGGCGCCCCCGGACGCCCGAATCGATACAAAGTCTGCCGCGCTCAGAAGATGATCTTCGCGCCGGCCAGCCGGAGTTTGAAGTCGTTTACGAGCCGGTTTTCGGTCCGGCGCAGCGAGCCGGAGACCTTCTCAAGCGTGCTGTGTTCGTCCTCCTCGAAGACGTAAAGAGGGTTTAACTGGATCTCCCCATCCTTGTAGTCCAGGACCTCGGTGATCTCCATCGTCTTGCGGGCGTGGTCCCGCAGCCGGGAAAGATGGATGATGACGTCCACGGCGGAGGCGATCTGCTGCCGGATGGCATCGAGCGGGAGCCCGGCCGCGCCCTGCAGCACCATGGTTTCGAGGCGGCTCAGCATATCGCGCGTGGAATTCGCGTGGCCCGTGGAGAGAGAGCCGTCGTGACCCGTGTTCATGGCTTGCAGCATGTCCAGCGCCTCGCCGCCGCGCACCTCGCCCACGACGATGCGCTCGGGCCGCATGCGCAGGGAGGAGCGGATGAGGTCGCGGATCGTGACCCGCCCCGCGCCCGCCGCGTTGGCGTTGCGCGTCTCCAACGAAACGATGTTGTCGATGCCTTTGATCTGCAGTTCCGCCGAGTCCTCAATCGTGATGATGCGCTCGTCCTTCGGGATGAAGTCGGAGAGGGCGTTTAAAAATGTAGTCTTGCCCGAACCCGTTCCCCCGCTGATGAAGATGTTGTATTTCGCCTTCACCAGGATCTCCAGCTTCTCGGCAATCTCCCGGGTGATCGAGCCGTAGCGGATCAGCATGTCGATCGTCATCGGCGTCTTCGTGAATTTCCGGATCGTGATGACCGGGCCGGAGAGCGAGATCGGCGGCAGCACCACATTGACGCGGGACCCGTCCGGCAGCCGCGTGTCCACGATCGGGCTGGCCTGGTTCACCTCGCGGCCGGCCAGGCCGACGATCCGCTGGATCACGTCCTCCAGACGCCGCTGCGTCTCAAACTGCCGGTCGAGCTTCATCAGCCGGCCGTTTTTTTCGATAAACACGTTTTCGTGGCCGTTGATCATCACCTCGGTGATGCTGTCGTCGCTGATGATCGAGTCCAGCAGACCGAAACCGCGGATCGAACTGTACACCTGCTGCACAATCGAGAGCCGGCTCTCGATCGAACAGTAGCGGGTCCCGATCTTTTCGCCGGTCACCCGCTCGATCTCCTCCTCAAGCGCCTCGTCTGAGAGCTGGCTCAGCGGCAGGCTGTCCAGCGCGTATTGCTTGATTTCGCCGATGAGCGCCTGTTCTTCCTCATACCGCACGGTCCTTCACCTCCGGTTTGGCGTCTCCGACATCTCCCCGGCCCAGCGCCGCGTCGGGCGGGCCCTTACGCGAAGCGGCAACAAAAAACAAGAATTTGGGTTGTGGGTTGCAGGTGCAACCCACGTTAGATCAGTTTGTCAAACAGCGGCATCGCCCGCAGCCGTTCGAGGAGCTGCTTGCTCGTCGCCTGTTCCATCCGGGCGAGACCGCCGAGGACAGGGATGTGTTCGTCTTCGATCCGCCGCCCCGTCTGGTTGTCGAATTTGTTGTACATCAGCGCGATGCGGTTGCACAGCGCCCGGTCGGACTGCTGCTCCAGCGCCTGCAGCGCGCGGTAGGCCCGCGTGAACTTTGTGTTCGCCGCCTCGGAGCCGTCGGAGACGAAGACCAGGCTGCTCGACAGCTCCAGCAGCGCAAGGGAAAACGGGTGCAGAGAGAAGTCCGCGTCTACGACGATATGGGTGTACTCGCCCGAGGAAAGTTCCTCGAGCAGCAACGCAAGGTCGTCCCGCTTCATCTCAGTCATGTCGAGGGGCGTCTTGCAGCGGTCATAGAAGTGGACGCCCGAGTCGTCCTGCTTCACAAGGCTCTCGAGTTTCAGCGCCAGGTTGGAGCGCCGGCTTTTGATGGCATAGATGACGTCGCCGAAGTCAAACTGCCCCTGCCCGCTGAAGTAAAGACTCACGTCGCCGAACTGCTCCAGGTTCAGGTAGAGCACCGGATGCCCCCGCCGGGCCAGTGCCATCGCGCAGGCCACGGCGAGCGTGGAACTGCCGACGCCGCCGGCGGCCGAGAGAAATGTCAGCACCTTGGCGGCCGCGCCGGCGGCCGACCGCGCCCCAAACGTGTGGGACGCCGTCTCGGAATAGATGCTGAGAATCTCCTTGTAGATGGCGTCCGCCTTTTGGAATTTGCAGATGGTCCGCCGACCGTTGTAAGTCTCCACCTCGACAGAGTCCACCAAGTAGGCAAATCCGCACCGCGCGGGGAGGCCGCTAGGGTCGACGTCTATGTCGTCGCCGGCGAGCAGTACGTCGATCCGGGCTTCGCGGACTGTCTCGACAGCGGAGACGGGGTCGGAAAACGAGTAGAGCTCCAGTTTCTCGGAAAACCGGCTCGTGAACGCGGCCATGATGCGGTCCAGATAGTGCTTGTCCGCCTCCAAAACGGCGATCTTGATCTTCAATGTCCCATCTCCCCTAACGCGGGTCGCACCTGCAACCCACAACCCAAATTCTTGTTTTTTGTTGCCGTTTCGCGGCAACAAGGTACTAACCGGGCGCGCGGCCCTCGCAGACGGGCGTCAAGCCGCAGAAGTGACCGAAGCCGCCTAAATCCCTGTTTTTTCCTCCGTGATGCCCCATAAAACGAGCAAATTATATCGTAAAATCCGACCGGATGTCAATCGGGTGCCCTCAATAATTTCTGCCGGACGCGGCATCGGAAAATTTTTTGGCAGATAAACTAAAAACCGCGGCGAATACTTGGCGCATTCGCGAGGTTTTTGTAAAGTGCGCCGGAAAAGCCCCGGCGCGGCAGGCGCGCTTTGCGCCGGCAAAATTTCCGGTTTACCTGACGCGGAAAATGAGATACAATAAATGCGACATATTAAATCGCGCGTATGACGAGGGACACCACTTGGGACAGCGCCGCGGGACGCGAAGCGGCGTATCCGTCCCGGCACGGGAGGATGATCCATATGAACATCAGAAGAGGGACCGCGCTGGTATTGTGTACGGCGCTGTGTGCGGCGCTGCTCGCGGCCCCGGCCGCCGCCGCGCCCGTCACCGTGGCGGATGTGGGGACGCTGCACCGGGCCGACCGGCTGACGCTGGCCGACCGGACGGTGCTGACGCAGACCACGCTGACGCATGGCACCGCCGGGCGGCAGGAGGAGCGCTACATAGAGTGGGGCCCAGGCTCCGCCGTCACCGCGATGACGGCGGGCGGCGACGCCGTGTACGGGGGAACGCTCACGTTAAACGACGTATACCGGCGTCTCACGGCGCGGGGCATCGAACCCGTGGCCATTGTAAACGCCGATTCCTTCTCGCCGGAGACCGGCGTACCGACGGGGCTGCTGATCACGGAGGGGGTCCTGCGCGCCTCCGACGGCGGCCAGACAGCCGTCGGATTTCCCCGGACGGGCGGGGTGTTTCTCTTCAAATCGCCGGTCTATGTGAACCTGACGGCACGGGTCGGCACCAACGACAGAACCATCACCGTCGACGACGTCAACCGGCTCCGAACCCGGGACCGGCTGGTCCTTTACACGCCGGACTTTGCCGCGAACACGCAGACGAACACGGCGGGCACCCATGTGGTGCTGACGGTGAGCGGGGCGCTGACGGTGGGCGGCACGGTGACCGGCACGGTGAAGGAGGTCCTCTCCGGCGCGGCCCCGGCAGTCCTCCGGGCGGGCGAGATGGTGCTCTCCGCGGACGCCCAGGGGCCGCTTATGCGGCTGGAGGGACTTGTGCCGGGCGCCTCGGTCAGCCTCACCGTGCGCTGCGCCGACGCGCGCCTTTCGTCGTGCGACTACGCGGTGGGCGCGTACCAGCGGCTGCTGACCAACGGGCAGCCGGTCTCCGGCCTGGAGGCCGGCACGGCGCCTCGGACAGCCGTCGGCATCAAGGCGGACGGCACCTGCGTGTTCTACACGGTGGACGGCCGGCAGGAAAACTACAGCCTCGGCCTCTCGCTGACGGAACTGGCCCGGCGTCTGCTCTCCCTCGGCTGCGTGGATGCGGTAGGCCTGGACGGCGACGGCTCGACGATCCTGGGCGCGCGATACCCCGGGCAGAGCGAACTCACCGTCACGGGCCGGCCGTCGGACGGCGCGCAGCGGCGCGTGGCCGATTTTATCGTGCTGGCCAACCAGACGTCCGCCCAGAGCGTCGCGGAGCGGATCTTCGTTTACCCGGACGGAGCCGTCCTCCTGCAAAACGCGCAGCTCACATACAAGGGCTTCGCGGCGGACGGCAACTATCACTCTGTGCCGGCGCCCGCCTTCACCTGGTGGAGTGACAACAACACGGTCGGCACACTGGACGCCGGCGGCACCTTCACGGCCCACGCCCCCGGAACCGTCTCCGTGGCGGCGACGGCCGGCGGCGTCTCCGGCGGCGCCGTCGTCCGGGTCGTAAACGCGCTGGATTCCCTAACCCTCATCAATGAACAGACGAACCAGACCGTCACCGCTCTCGCGGTGATGCCCGGCGAGAGCGTGCGTCTGACGGCCGTCGGGTTCGTGGACACGCTGTCGGTCGTGAGCCAGGACAGCTGCTTTGTCTGGGACGTCATCGGCCGCATCGGCGCCGTCGACGCGGAGGGCACGTTCACAGCCGCGGACACCATCGGCGTGACGGGCTATCTGGTGGCGCTGCGCGGCGGCAACACGGTCAGCATCCCCGTGACGGTGGGTCAGCTCCCGCAGACCGTGGAAAATTTCGAGGAGGCCGCCGGGCGGTTTTCTGAGGGCGACGACAAGATCTCCTTCGCCTACGAAACCGAGGCGGAAAATGTGCGCTACGGCCGCCGGGCGGGGCGCCTCTCCTACGACTTCACGGGACTGCCGGCGGGGCAGACACTGACGCTGCCCGTCGACCTGCCGCTGTCCGGCTCGCCCGCCTACCTCAACCTGTGGGTCTCCGGCGACGAATCCGGAAACATCCTGAGCGTCAAGGTGGAGGGCGCCTCGGGCGGCGTGACCGACCTCACGGTACAAACGCTGAATTTCACGGGCTACCGGTACACACAGGTGCTGCTCCCGGCCGGCGCGGCGCGGGTGACGGGCTTGAGCATCCTGCGCGCGGGGTCCGGCGCGCTCTCGGGGACCATTCTGACAGACCAGTGGGTGGCGTCCCACCACCGGTATGAGGACAACCTGCCGCCCAAGATGACCGTGGAGAAGGCCGACGCCACAAGCCAGTCCGGCCGGATCCTCTTCGAGGCCGTCGTCACGGACGATACCGGGGCCATCCTGCGGCGGGAAGACATCACGCTGCGGCTGGACGGCGTGCTCGTGAGCTTCACCCACGACGAACTCACGGGCCGCGTGACGGCGTATCTGCCGCTGGACGACATCCACCCGCACCGGCTGACGCTGGAGGCGGTAGATCCGGCGGGCAACCGGGACCGCCGCAGCTTCGACCTGTCGACCCTGCCGGAGGGGCTGCCCCCGGACCTGCGGTTCGCGGATGTGGAACTCACGCACTGGGCGCGCCGCGACATCGCCTTTTTGGACAACCGGGGCGTCCTCACGGCCGAGGAACGGGACGGCCGGTTCTATTACGCGCCGAGCCGGGCGCTGACGCGCGCCGACATGGCCGTCTACATCGCCCGGATGCTGGGCGTCGATCTCGGCCGGTACGACAGCGTGACGCTGCCGTTCACCGACACGGACGAGATCCCGGCGGCGGCGCTGCGCGAGGTGCGCGCGCTGTACGCCCTCGGCGTCGTCCGGGGCAAGACGCAGAGCGGCCGGCTGTTCTACGACCCGGCGGCCTCCATCTCGCGCGCCGAGTTCTGCACGATCATCGGCCGGACGCTCGCGCGCGGGTACGTGAAGATGCCGTCGGTCTTCGGCGACCGGGAAAGTATCCCCGCCTACGCCAAGGAACACATCGACACCCTGCTCTCTCTGGGCGTCATCGCCGGTTACCCCGACAACACAATGCGCCCGGCGGGCGACATCACCCGCGCCGAGGCCTCCAAAGTCCTGAGCCGCCTGTACTGAGCAGATTTTTAAGAGCGCCGCGCATGCAACAATTTCCAATTTCGACAACAGCCCCTGCCAATTGGCAGGGGCTGTTGTTCTCCGAGATGGTCCATGCGGCCGTCAGGCCCGCGCCGTGAGCAGGCGCACCCGCCCGCCCGCGGCGGCCGGAGCGTCCAGATAGGCTTCGAAGTCGTTCGACAGCACCCGCGCCTCTTGGACGGTCGCATAGGTCTTTGTGCTCTGGATGTAAACCTTCATGCCGTCCGGCAGCGACAGGGAGACGCCCGAGACGAGGAGGCGGCCGGCGGAGAAGTCGGCCCGGCGGATCCCCTTGACCTGCGTCAGCGGCCGGATCTCCGTCACGTCGCCGCCCGCCCGGGCCGCTACGCCCACCGGGGTCCCGTCAGAGGGATGGGGGAATCCGACGGGCGCCGTGAAGCGGCGCGTCCCGTCCGGTCCGCTCACTTCGACCACCGAGGGAACATAGACGTCGTCCAGCCCCGACGCGTTGTGCCCCTCCGTATAGGTGAGAAAGCCGTACGCGAAGCCGTCCCCCGTGACGTTGTCCAACACAACGAGGTCGGCGCGGCCGGCCGCGTCGTGCCGGACATACAGCACCTTCGACGCGGGGATGCTCTCGGGCAGCCGGTCGGCCGGCACCGCGGCCGCGATCCCTTGCGGGGCGCAGCGGTCAAAAAAAAGGACGTGGGCCGCGAGCGGCGCGGCTCCCGCCGTGCCCGCCGTCCGCTGGATCGACACGGCCCCGCCGGTCTTCAGGAGGGGCGACAGTGAGAGCGTGCCCGGGATCGTCATGTTGATCTCCGCTATCTCTCCCAGCCCGACGGACTCGTTGGTGTTGCGCCCTCTGACTGTGACGCCGTTCCAGAGCGTCACGACGCCCTCGTCGGTCACGACCCCCGGCTGCCGGGCGTTCAGCACCGAAACCGGCTGCACGTCGGCCACGCGGCGGTCCTGCGTAAAGAGAAAGGTGACGGGCGCGTTCAGCGCGTATGTCCCCAGCTTGACAGACGCCTCCGGCAGCACCGGAAACGACTGCCCGCCCAGCGTCGTCACCGTCTCGGGGGATTCCAGATTCGGCGCGCCGCCCTCGTACAGGGCGGTGATCCGAAAGCTGGAAGCCGTCGCCGCAGCGCTGTCGCCGTAGGTCAGCACATCCCAGCGGCGCAGGTCGGCCCAGGAGGCCGCGGCGCCGTTTTTATACACCACGGCGTCGGCCGGCAGGCCCAGCGCGGGCAGCGGATTCTGCCCGGCCGGCGGTTCAAACGTCAGCACCCGGGCCTCGGTCTGGGACGACGCGCCGTCCCAAAAGACGTACTCCACCGCACCCCCGGCCGTGAAGAAAAACCGCAGCCGCGTCCCGACGGGGAAATCGACCCAGGCCTCGCCCCAGGTCGTGAGCGCCTCGCCGTCGTAGACAAGGGCGCCGGAACCGATGCCGCTCACCGTCTCGCCGCCTTCTCCCGTCACGGCGAGCGCCGTGATCCGCTGCGCCGTCAGCGCCGTGACGCGCTGCGCCGCCGGCGTGAAGCGGAGAAAATACCCGTCCCCGTCCACGAGGAGCGTGCCCTTCGCACCGGCGGCAAGGCCGGTCGCGGCGCGGGCGGGCACAAACGCCGACGCGCTGAGATCCGTTCCCAGCAGGAGCAGCCCCAAGGACGCGGACCCGTCGGGCGCCGGCACATCGGCTTTCAGTACGACGGCGTCTTTGCGCTCCAAGAGGCCAAGCCGCTCGCCGAAGGGCTTGCCCTCTTTGTCCTGCGCGAAGAGGATGTTGCTAAAGAGCCGCGCGCCAAGACCGCGGTCGATCTCCTCACGCCCGGCGGGCAGATCCTTCGTCAGCCCCAGCAGGGCCGCCTTGTCCAGGTAGTCGCGCGGCCAATCGAGGCCCACGTCCTCATCCCCGTACCCGAGCAGGCGCACGAGGATCGTGACGGCCTGCGAAAAACTGACGGGCACGTCGGGCCGGAATGTGCCGTCCGGGAACCCCGCGATGATCTTCCGCGCGCGCACCGCGGCGTTCACATAGCCGCGCGCCCAGTGCGCCGCCTTCACGTCGGGGAAGATCGTATACCCCGCGTGGGAGGTGACGTCGTCCACGCCGGACAGCAGCATCGCCATCTTGCAGAACTGCGCGCGGGTCAGCCTGTCGTTTGGATGAAAGCCGCCGTCGTTGTAGCCGTCCACGATACCCAGGTTCTGCAGCAGCATGGCCGCGGCGTGCTCGTCCGGGTCCGGGACGTCGGAGAACACGGCGCCGGCCGGCAGGCACAGCGCCGCGCACAGCGCCAGCGCCGCCACAAGGGAGAGAATTCGTTTCACGCAATACACCGCCTTATAAAATTCGCAAAATTTGAAGATATTTCCATTTTTCGGCGAGAGCGTCCCGCCGCGCCCGCGGGTCAGGCGGACTCCAGGATCTTGTAGGACAGCGTCAGCGAAAACAGCGTGTGGCCGCTGCGCCAATCGACCTCAAAGAGCTCCTCCAGCGCTTGCAGCCGGCCGCGCAGCGTGTCGAGGTCGGTGCCGGCCAGGAGCGCCGCCTGCTCCGCGTCCAACCCGCTGAACATGTGGCAGCGGAGCGTCTCGAAAAACCGGGTGCCGTGTTCGGCGTCGTAGTCCCTAAGCAGGGGGACGAGCGGATGGATCAGACTCCCGGCGTCGATGGCGTCTTTGCAGACGTCCAGGAAGTGGTCGATCCGAAAGTCGTCGTAGCAGAAGACATGCCCGTTGCCGCTCTGGACCATCCCGTGATTCAGCGCGGCGAGTGCCTGCCGGTAACGGTCGCGCGCCTCCAAAAGGTTCTGAAACCCTCCGCTCACGCCCGCATAGATGCCGTAGCGCTCGAAAAACGCTCCGAGGGCCGGCAGATCGCGCCGGACGCTGAACAGCGGCCGGTCCGTCCCCGTCAAGATCACAATGTGGTTTAGGTAGATGTCGCACTTGCACGCGTCCTGGAGACGCGCGAAGAGATCCCTGAAGTACGCGAGGTGAGACAACGTGGGATCGTAACGGGAGATGTCCACAATGAGAAGGAACAGATGCGGTTTGAGCCCCTCGTAGATGTCCCGCAGGCTGTCCGGGTCGCGGTCCGGCCAGAAGGGCGGCCCGCCCGCCGCGCCGGCGGTCTCCCCCGTATGGCCCGCGTCTTCCGTGTTTTCCGCGATCAGCGCGCCGAGCGGTCCGCCGCCGAACACCTGCTCGGTGAGCAGTCCCGGATGACGCCGGAGCGATTCCGAGAAGCGCTCGCAGACTGCCTCGAGGCGCGCCCATTCCCCCACCTCGAAGGGGCGGTAACAAGCGACCACGACGATACAGCCCAGCTGGATCCCGTTTTCGTCGAAAATCTTGCCGGCCACCCGGTCATAGGGCAGCACGCCGCTCACCATGGGCGCCACCACGGGGTTTTCCGCGAACGCCCGAACAAAGTTTTCCCGGAAAAAGAAATCCACCATCTCGTGAGAGAAGTGCCCCAGCGTCATGAGTTCGTTCCACGGCGGATCGTCGCGGACGGTGTTCTCCGTGCTGGCGAGCAGGTTGTAGCTCGTGTCGATCAGGACGGCCGGATTGCCGAGATCCGCGCAGGCCGCCCGCATCAGCGCGCTCAGTGTGTTTTCCTTTTCAGGCGCGGACAGTTCGGTTCGACGCATGCCAATACCTCCAATATCTAGCAATCTCTGATTCAAGCGTCCAATTCAAGTGTCAGAAGGCGGAAGGAGGCCGCTCCGGCGGCTCCGGAGAGGCGTCATCCGCCGTCCGCGCGGTGGCAGGGCCGGGCCACTCGGCGTCCCACCGATACAGCGCCTGCAGCATCTCGCAGAGATACAGCGCCAGCGTCTCGCTGCCAGTGGGAAAATTCTTGTTCACCAGCCACAGCAGCAAACTCAGCAGCCCGCCGCCGCAGAACAGGGACAGATCGCCGCGGTGGACCGAGGGTGCTCTGTCCGGCGCCACCGGGAAGACCTCCCCCGCGAGTCTCGACAAAAAATCCGTCAAAATGGCGCGCAGCTCGGCGTTTGCATCGCTCAGCAGGTTGGCCAACACGCTGCGCTGTGTCTGTATATACTGCGTGATGACCGCCGCCCGGGTCTCGGGCGGCACCTGCACCAGGGCTGTTTCAAGGTCCTCCAGACAATGCCGCAGCAGGCTGTATTTGTCGTTGAAATGCGCGTAAAACGTCGTCCGGCTCACGAGGGCCTCGCCGCACAGGTCGTACACCGTGATCCTATTGAAGTTCCGGCGCCGCAGCAGAGACAGCATCGCCAGGACCAGTGTTTTATTCGTCTTGACGATACGCAGGTCTTCTTTTCTAAAATTACCAGATCTGAAGCTATCTGACATTTTGACACCCACTCTAATTTTACCAGATCTGAAGTTATCTGACAATTTGGCCCCCACCGCACGTTATCTGACAATCTCTCACATTTGTGGCTTGCAACGGCCGCCGTACACCCTGTATGATAACAGCGAAGACGAAGCACAGGAGAGAGCAAGGAGGTGCGCCATGCCGGGGTCATTTTTTACCCGCAATACTGCCATCATGTCCGGTCGCCAAGCGTATCTGGAGCGACCGCATATCCACAACCTGCTGCGCCAGGCCATACAAAGCGAGCTGGTCACGGTGGTGGCCGGTCCGGGGTTTGGCAAGACGCAGGCAGTGGATTCGTTTCTGCGGACCAGCGAGGCGGTGACATTCTGGCTGCCGCTTTCCGCGGCGGACAACCTGACCAGTCGGTTTTGGGACACCTTCACCCGGGCGTTTGCGGAGTACGACCGAGCGTTTGCGGCCCGGATGAAGGCCATTGGGTTCCCCGAGACTACGGCACAGCTGGCACAGTACCGGGCCCTGTCCGAGACGCGGTCGGAGGCGCGGTACGTCCTCGTCTTCGACGACTTTCATCTGATCCGGGAGCCGGCGATTCTGCAGTTTGTGGAGGTCGCCGCCGCACCGTTTCAGGATGTCTCCGTCATCTTGATCTCGCGCAGCGAACCGGCCGTCAATCTGATAAGTCCGATGGCCCGGGGGCAGCTGTTTCAGATCGGCGAGGAGGACCTCCGCTTTCGGAAGGATGAGATGCTGCGGTACTTTTGGATGCTTGGCATCACACTTTCGCCACAGACCGCCGCCGGCGCCTACACGGCCACCGGGGGGTGGGCCTTTGCCGTCAGCCTGCTCGCGCTCGCGCTCAAAAACGGCCCGACGGGGGAGGCGTACGCGCTGTCCGCGATGCGGCTGAATCTCTTCAAACTGATCGAGGCGGAGATTTTCTCGGTGGCGCCGGAGCCGCTGCAGCGTTTTCTCGTCGGACTCTCTCTTCTCGAACACCTGCCGATGGATCTGCTGCGGGCACTGGCGCCGGAGGCGTCGCTGCCGGCGCAGATCGGGCGGATGAGCTTTCTCATCCGGTACGACAGCCACACGGACGCCTACCGGATCCACCATCTCTTTCTTGAGTTCCTGCACCAAAAACAGAGCCGGCTCACGCCGGAAGAGCGGCAGACCATTTATACGAAAGCCGCGCGCTGGTGCGCCGCCAACGACTACGCCATCGACGCCGTCACCTACTACGAGAAAGCGGGCGACTACCGGGGCGTGGCCGAGACCGCCTACCCGATGACCCGGATGACGCCGAGGCACGACGCCGAGTACCTGCTCGCGCTGCTGGAGAGACTTCCGGAGCACGCCTACCGCGACCACGTAGAGCTGTATATTATCAAAAACAAGACGCTCCAGAGCCTCTCGCGCTTCGAGGAGGCGGCCGAGGAGGCACGTGAGATCATCCGGCGCTACGAGCCGCTGCCGCCCACGCAGACGCACTGCTGGCTGCTCTCGGAGTGCCACCTGCAACTCGGCTACATCGGGCTGTTCACAGCCCTGCATACAAATATCTTGGATCACTCCTACCACTGCGAGATGGGCTACCGGTACTTCCAGCTCAGCGGCGGCATGATCCGAGGGCCCACCGAGCGGACACTCATCAGCTCCTATGTGAACCGGGTCGCCCACCCGGCCGAGCGGGGCTGCCTCGCACGTGCAAATGCGATCTACGCCCGCTACGCACACTACGTGACAAAGGCAAAAAACGGCATGCTGTACGGAACGGAGGCCCTCGCCGCCGCCGAGACCGCTTACTTCAAAAACGATCTGAAAAACGCCGAACGCCTCTCCCACCGAGCCGTCGATCAGGCGCGTGAGCGGGAGCAGTTTCAGGTGGAGACCCGCGGGCTGTTTTTCTTGATCCGAATCGCCCTCCATGCGGGAGACGTGCCGAAAGTCCTTCACCTGCTGACTCGGCTCGAGGCTCTGTGCGGCCACCCGGAGTTTTTCAACGGCAACACGCTGTACGACATCGCGGCGGGTTGGTTCTTCGCGCAGATCGACCGCCCCGGCGACATCGCCGTCTGGCTGAAAAACGACTTCGCGAAGAGCGACTTAAACTCGCTGCTCTACGGGTTCGAAAACATCGTGCGGGCCAAATATCACATGGGTGAGAAACAGTATCATCTGGTCCTCACCTTCCTCGAAAACCGGGAAGCGCTGCGGGGGGTAGATGATTTTTTGATAGGCAAACTCGAACTCACCGTGCTGCGGGCCGTCTGCCTTTACCGCATCGGGGACAGGCCGGGCGCGCTGCGCGCGCTCGCGGAGGCCCGCGCGATTGCCCGGTGCGAGGACCTCGACATGCCCTTTGTCGAGCTGGGACGGGACATGCGAACCCTGACCGGCGCCGCGCTGGAGGACACGTCCTGCCATCTCTCGCGGCCTTGGCTGGAGAACATACACCGCAAATCCTCCGCCTACGCCAAAAAGCTGACGCTCTTTGTCAAGGCCTACGTCCGGGAGGATGCGGAGCCCGTCCGGCTCTCCCCCCGCGAACGGGAGGTGCTGAGCAGCCTGGCGCAGGGCCTCACGCGGGCGGAGATCGCCGCCGCCCTCTACCTCTCGGACAACACGGTGAAGGGTATCATCAAGAGTATATACAACAAACTGGGCGCCGTCAACCGGGCGGACGCCGTGCGCATCGCGGCGGACATGCGTCTCATCGGCGCCGGACGGCCCCGACGTCCCGCCGGGGCGTCGGAGGTGAGAATGTGAGTTACTTCACACTCGCCGGGGACACGCTGACCTACTTGCTGGTCGCGGGCGGCGTTTTGTACATCGCCGCCCTCACCGCGCTGTTCCTCCACCGGTCCTGGCGGCGCGCGCTACACATCGGGTATACACGGGCGCAACTCCGGCGCGTCGTCAAAGGCGCGCTCTCGTGTACGCTGCTCCCCGCCGCCGCCGTGGTGATCGGATTTTTCAGTCTGGCCCCGCTGCTGGGCATTCCGCTCTCTTGGTGGCGGCTGTCCATTGTCGGCAATACGGTCTACGAACTGATGGCCGCCCAGATGTCCCTCGGGGCAACCGGGGTCGCCGGGGCGGCCGGGGCGTCGGCAGAGACGTTTGTTCTCGTCATGTATGTCATGACCATCGGGATTCTGGGCGGCATGGTCTGCGCCGTCCTGTTTGCGCCGCGCATCCAGCGGGGCACGCTGAACCTGCGGCGGCATGACCCGCACTGGGGCGCGCTCGGCGCCGGCGCGTTCGTCGCCACAATCTTCCTCGTCATGATTGTCCCGCTCCTGCTCACCCTCTCCGTCTCCCTGTTGACCCTGCTCACCAGCGCGGCGTTGTCTGCGGCGCTGCGCCGCGCCAGCCGGCGCGGCCGGCTCGCCTGGCTTCCGGAGTTCGCGCCCGTTCTCTGCATGCTGGCGGCCATGGCGTCGTCGCTGCTGTGGACCGCGCTTCTGTCGTGACCCAAAATCAGATGCCCTTTGCGTACAGACACACCGGACGGCCGGGGCGTTTCGGCCGGGAAAGGAGGCGCGCAGCGCATGCATACGACACCGGAGCCGCCCGCCTCTCCGCACGCGGCGGAGAGTGCGCGGCATTTGCGGGCCATGCACAGGCTGGGGCGCTGGGGCACGGTGGGCGCCCTGCTGATCATGCTGGGCATCCCCACCCTGCTGGGGCTCCGGTTTGACTGCCTGCCGTCCTTTGGGCAGGTATTTCAGACCGCGCTGCCCCTGCTGATGATCTTTGTGCCCTCAAGTCTTTCCGAGGTTCTCTATTACACGCCTGTCCTCGGCAGCTCCGTCTATCTCTCTTTCATCACGGGGGAGATCATCAACGTCAAGCTGCCGGTGGCCGAGAACGCGCTGAAACAGTTGCACGTGGAGGCCGGTACCGAGGACGCCGACGTGATAGCCACCCTGGCGGTCGGCGTGTCGTCACTCCTCGTCATGGGCCTGGTGGTGGTCTGTGTGGCGCTGTTCGTGCCGCTGCAGCCCGTCTTGACGCGGCCCGAGGTACAGACCGTCTCGGCCAACGTACTGCCCGCACTGTTTGGGGCTCTGGCCGCCGGCGCGCTGGGCGGGTCCCTCGGCGGCGGCCTGCGCGCGGCGGGCCGCTGGAAGAGCCTGCTTCTGCCCGCCGTCCTCACACTGCTGATCGCGCGGTTCGACCGGGAACTCAGTCTCCTGCTGGGTCTCGACGTCTTCCTGGGCCAACCGGACCGCGGGGTGATCATGTCCTCCTTCCGCGGCTTCGTCATCCTCGCCCTTTTGCCCCTCACCTATTACGGGAGCAAACTCTTATACAAACGCGGGCACATCCGCATCTCCGCGCCCTGAAAACATCACTCGCTACGGAGCGCGTCTACGGGCCATGAAACATCGCTGATGTTTCTAAAAACATCACTCGTTGCGGAGCGCGTCTACGGGTTGCAGGCGGGAGGCTTTGGCGGCTGGGTATAGACCGAAGACAACACCGAGGGCCACAGAGACGCCGAAGGCCAACAGCATGATGAACGGCGAGGGGTAAAAGATCTTGTTCTGACTGATCTTGATCCAAACGAGAGTCCCCAGAATGCCCAGGATCACGCCCAGCGCCCCGCCGAGCGCCGACACCAGGGACGACTCGATGAGAAACTGCGCGATGATGCTCCGCCGCTCGGCGCCGATGGCCTTGCGCACACCGATCTCCCTGGTGCGCTCGGTCACGGTGACAAGCATGATGTTCATGATGCCGATACCGCCGACCAGCAGCGAAATGGCCGCGATGCCGCCGAACATCAGCATGTTCTGCCGCTCCTGCTGGTTGCCCTCCTCGATGGACTGGTTCAGGCTGTAAACGTCGTACCCGGCATAGGGGCGGTCCCGGTACATCGCCATCAGGTAGATCTTGAGCCGGTCGATGGCCTTGTCGGTGGCGGCGGCGTCCTTGGCCTTGACGACAAACTGCTCCATGCGCGTGTCCCGCGCCAGCAGCCGGTTCTGCGAGTAGGGCACCAAGACGATGTTGTCCTCGGAATACTCGGAGCCGTCGAACTTCTGCTTGTACACGCCGACCACCGTGAAACTCTGGTTGTTGATCGTGATACGCGCGCCGACGGGGTTTTGGTAGTCAAAGAGCTTGTCTTTGACGGCCGAACCGATGACACACACCCGGTTCATCTTCTCGATGTCCATGTAACTGAGATCCCGCCCGGCCGCGACGGTGGAATTTGTGCAGACACCGTACTGCTCGGAGCCGAAGTAGAGGTTTGCGTTCATATTTTTCGCGCCGTAGCGCGTCTGAGTGCCCCACAGCGTCTGGCTCGGCGTCACGCCTTCGACGAGGTCCGTCATGCCGAGGCAGAAGTCGTAGAGCTGTTTTGTGAAGTCCTTGCCGCCCCACATGCTGGCGTAGACCTGGATGCGATTGGTACCCATGTTGCGCATGTATTCCATCCAGTAGTCGGTCTGGGCCTGCTGGAGCGACACCATGATGATGACGGCGGCCACGCCGATGAAGATGCTCACCATCGTCAAGACGGCGCGCCCCTTTTTGGCCAGGATGGATTTGAACGCCATTTTGAATGACTGTGCGAATTTCATCCTGTCGCCTCCTCTCCGCCGCCCTCGGTTTCGTCCCGCGTGATGCGCCCGTCCATGATCCCGACGCGCCGGCGGGCCACCCGCGCCACGTTGTTGTCGTGCGTGATGAGCAGGATGGTGACGCCCTCGCGGTGCAGCCCGTTTAAGATCGAAATGACGTGTTCGCCGGTGCGGGAGTCGAGGTTGCCGGTCGGTTCGTCGGCCATGAGGATGGCGGGCTTGGCGGCGATGGCCCGGGCGATGGCGACGCGCTGCTGCTGGCCGCCCGACATCTCGCCCGGTTTGTGCCGCATGCGATGTTCGAGGCCCACGCGGCGGAGCGCCTCCTCGGCCATGCTCTGCCGCCGCTCGCCGCGCACACCCTGGTAGACGAGGGGCAGCTCGACGTTTTCAAGCGCCGTGAGGCCGTTTAACAGGTTGAAGCCTTGGAAGATGAAGCCGATCTCCCGGTTGCGGATGCGGGCGAGCTTCCGGTCCGGCAGGTCCGAGACCAGGAGGCCGTCCAGATGGTAGTCGCCGTAAGTAGGTTGGTCGAGGCAGCCCAATATGTTCATGAGGGTGGATTTTCCCGAGCCCGAGGCGCCCACGATTGCCACGTATTCGCCGCGGCCAATCCGCAAGTTGACGCCGTCCAGCGCCCGCACTTCGTTTTCGAAGCCCTCGTGGTAGATCTTATAGACCGCCCGGACGTCAATCAGCGGTTCAGCCTGCATAGGACACCACCATCCCGCCGCCGTCCTGGTTGTTCTCATCGTAAGGGGTGATCTGCGTGAACACCTCTGTCCCGTCCGCGACGCCGGAGACGATCTCGATGCCGTTTTCATTGCCGATGCCGCAGACGACGGGCACGGCGTAAAAACCGGACGGCACGATGTTCCCCTCCAGCTCAATGGCGTTTTCCGGCGGCGCGTCGGCTTTGACGAAGACGCAGGTGCCCTGCTCCGTGTTCTTGACCGCGATGACCGGCGCGACTAAGATGTCCGTCTTCTGCTCGACGATCAGGCGGTAGTCGACGCCCATGCCGCTCATCAGCGAGCCTCCGTAGTTGTCGATCTCAAAGATGGCCGGGAAATAACCGGATCCCATGCCGGCCTGGTCCGTACCGGCCTGCATACTGACCGATTTGACGGCGCCGACCATGGAGCTCTGGCCGTTCGGGCCCCAGACGGTGATCTCCACCGGCATGCCGGGCTGCACCTTGCCCACGTCCCGCTCGTCCACCTGGGCCTCGACCATCATCTTCTGGAGCTGTGCGATGGAGATAACGGCCAGTCCCGGTTCCACGACCGTCCCGGGGACCAGGTTGTTGTACATGACGGTGCCCTCAATCGGGGCCGTGACCTGGAGGTTCTTGTACCCCTCGCTTTTGGTTGCGATCTCTTTTTCGAGGTCCTGAATCTGCTTTTCGATGGTCTCCGCCTCGGCGTTGTCCTGCTTGTACTCGATGCGGCACAGCGTCTCGCCGGCTCGGTAGTCGAGGTAGTTCACAAGGTTCACCGTCTGGAGCACGCCGGGGGCCTTGATGATCAGATCCTCGGTGCGTTTGTAGGCCAGTTTGCCCGCTTCGCTCGGGAAGATTTCCTCGCCGCCCGACTGAAGGGAGGCGCCGGCGTCCATGCCGTCGGTGAGCGAGCCGGGGTTTTGTATGTCGATTACGACTTCAAACGTCATAACACCTTCCGGCGACACGCGCCGCACTTTGTGGATCTGCGCCACCGAGCCCTCGACCGCCGACATATACGCGGGGACCGACACGCGGGCCGTCATGCCGGTACGGATGACGTCCTCGTAGGCGTAACTGAAGTAAAGCGAAAGCGAGAGCGTCCGGTTGTCGACCATTGTGCCCACCTTGGTGCCGACGGTCACCGTGTCCCCCGCCTTCAGCGTTTCAGCCTCGATGAGCTGGCCCGCGAAGGGCGCTTTCAGCTCCAGGTTGTTCATCAGCTCCTGCCGGTCGCCCTGGATCGCCGTCAGATCCTCGGTCAGGTCGGCGATCTTTTTTTGGACCTCGGCGATTTCGGCGTCCAGGGTCTCCGAGTCCAGCGTAAACAGCATATCGCCCTCCTGCACCATGTCGCCAGCGGCGAAGAAGCTCTCCAGTACGCGTCCCCGGTTCTGCACCGCGATGTCGGAGGACTCGACGGGCCGTATGTTGCCCCAGCCGCTGACGCTGGTCTCCAGCATGCCGGTATAGATGAACTCCGTCGCATAGGAGACCGGCGGCTCGATGAAGAACAGCCGGTACATGCCGTAGGCGATACCGCCCAAAACGAGCAGCGCCGCGGCGATACCGACGGTTGTTTTGATGATTTTTTTACGGCGCCTCCGGTTCCGGGCGGACTGCCCCGGGTTCCCCGGCCCTCCCGGGCCCGATGGGGATTCCCACGGAGCGGCCGTCTGTTCCGCCGCCCTGTTCTGACTGTCCCCGACCGGCGCCGCGCTGTCTGTCCATATGGTATTTTCGCTTTCCGACACGACATTTACCTCCTAGCACATCATTTCTCCGCACGAAGGGAGAACGCAAACGCTGGATTTCCCTCCAAAACAAACGAACAAAGCCGCCCTTCCTCCGCAAAGCGGCCGATTCTCACCCTTTCTCATCCATTGTATACCGTAGTTCTTCTCAGTACAAGAACAAGTGGCAACAATCCGGTAACAAAAAATGACAGCTCCGGGCAAACGCCGGGTATACGCGTTTAGACGTCCGCTTGGCGAAAAAGTTCCCCGCAGGATGTACAAAACCGCTCCCCCGTCCAAATAGACGGGATTTGGCCGTCTTCGACGGCTCTTCTTGGAGGCTCCCGAACGCGGTTTGCCTCTGCGCCGCGCGCGGAAACAAAACATGGCGCTCAGACAATCCCACTGTTGTACGCGTCGAGCAGTTTTTGTGTGCTTTCACGGATGTGTTCCGGCGTACCCTCGGTGATATGCGCGACTTGGACGTCGATGTCGCTGAACCTCCGGCCGTTTTGTACCATATCGATCAGTTCGGAGAGACTGGCCTTCAAATCGGCGAGCTCGCTGCTGTACGAGAAGAGAGAGAAGAATCCTTCGGCGTCGATCGCGTCTTTGTTTTCGGCCAGCGCCGTATATTCCACATAGGCGTCCGTAAACGCATTGTAGAGCGGACGGAATTCGACCATGTTGATGTCGTGTATGTTCTCGGCGCCGATGCCGCAGTCGGTGAGATATAGATTGATATCCTGCGCGCTGATCAGCGAGAGCAGGCTGTAGTAGTGGATCATCTGCCCGTTTTCCCGGTACGCGGCCAGTTGTTCCTCAGACTGCCCCTCCAGCAGTGCGTCCAGCGCCCACAGGAAAGCGTCCGCCTTCTCCCACACCAGCGTATATTCGCCCACAATGACGTCGTGAAACGCCTGAGCCCGGCCCAGGTCGTCGTCCACGTAATTTTTGTCTCCGTAATATTTTTTAGCTTCGGTCAGCGCGGCGGCATAGCGGCTGAGCACCGGTTCCAAGGCCCGCAGAGCGTCGTCTGACGCCGTGTCCAGCGGTTCTTTGTCCACGTATTCCATCGCCTCCGCGAGGCTGTCCGCAATGTTCGTGGCATACAAGGAGTATCCGTCAAAGTCGTCGTCTATGTGAACAGTGTCGTCCGAGCCAAACGCCTCTATGTAGTCGAACACGACCCTTTCGATGTCGCTTTGGATGTCGTTGTACAGTTCGATGTACGCGTTGTGCTTGTAGACCTCAGCGGCCTCCGGGTCCACCTCGGGTTCACCCCCGGCGCTGTCCGCCATATCGTCCAGGCTTTGTCCCATCCAGGAGCAGGCGGGCAGGGCAAACACCAAGGTAAGCACGCACACAAACAGGAGCAGCTTCTTCACAACAAAACCTCTTTCTCTCTCCATTGGCAAAAAGCGCCTCCACATCCCCCGCTTCGCCTCCATATTATTTCTTATCAAACTCAACGAACCCGCACGGCGCGAGCTTATGTTGACGCATATATTCATGGTTCAAGTATGCGCGACATCGATTTTTGTGATTTCTTAACGAAACCTCATACGGACTATTCTCTTTACTCAAATGATAATGCGTTTGTTATCTATTGTCAAGTGCTTTTCACGTTATGGAAAATTTTGTAATTCAGCATTCTAGACTTCGTGTTTGACGCTGCACCGGATCTTTTTCCGGCATATTGTGACAAGATCCTGACGAATATACGGATATTCGCTGGGATCTTGTTTCGTTTGACAAAAACGCTCTCGGCCTTGCATCCGACGGAAGTTTTTGGCGACGCAAGGTTGAAACGTCAAGGGAGTCAAATCGGCGCGGGATTTGCCACATGAACGGGAAAGCAGTCTGCGGCAAGGGTTTTCCGCCGCGCCGCCGTCGCCGCGCCGGGCCGCCGGCGAGCGTTTTTTCACACCGGAATGTCAATTCCGTTGTAGGCGAGGACATGCAACAGGGAGGTGCTAAGATGCTGGTATTGGGGGTGAAGGAAGGCGATTACATCGTCATAGGAGAGGACGTAAAGATCAAAGTCATCAAGACCGGCAGCTTGTTCCGACTGGGCGTAGAGGCGCCGAAAGGCATGCGGATCCTGCGGCAGCGCGTCTACGAGCGCGAG